>NZ_JAJCHL010000089.1:0-12732 GCF_020554505.1 Caldibacillus sp. 210928-DFI.2.18 | reverse complement strand
AATCGGTCAAAATGGCAATGGAATAAATGTTTTCTTGGAAGCGATCAAACAAACGATAAAAATAAGTAAACATTCGCCTAGAAAAGTCCGGATCCTTTTTTCCTTGGATTTCTATGTGAATGAATACATATTTTTCTTCCCCGTTTTTCAAGGAAACCTTTACAATTTTGTCTGCGATTTTTTTCCTTTATTATGTTCAATGATGACTTTGTGCAGTTCTTGTTCGAGAAAGACAATTCCTTTTCTAAAATCAATGGCCTCATACAAATCCGGCGCAAAGAATAAAATAAATTCCTCAAACAGTTCACTGATAATTTTCTTCCAAAGTGCGTCATAATCAGTTCCGGGTGAATAGCTCACCCTTTTCTCCAGAACAAGTACTTCTCCCATTATTTTACCCCATCCTTTGATAAATTTGAATTATTAATCATATTATACACGATAAGAACATTTGTTTCCATAAAAAATTTTCGACATTTTATTAACGATAACTTACCCAATGCTTTTCCTGTAGCGATATTTTAATTTTTTCCATTGGTTCCTTGTTCATTGAAATATTTCTCCTGCCATATGAGAAAAAATATAGATAGAGTAAATTAATTCATTTAGGAAAAACTAATTATAAAACATTAAATTTATTTACAAGGTGAAAAAATTGAACAACTATACGAATGACAACACCGCTAGACGCTATAAGGCTCATGTAAGCATTTTAGGAACTACTCAACTTCATTTACACAATCCCTACATTATTGCTTGGTGGTCGGCAGCATTCCCGGGTTTTGGTCATATGATTTTATCAAAATATCTTCGGGGATTTGCATTATTTATCTGGGAAGTAGTTGTAAATATTGAAGCAAATATTAATTTATCCATGATTTATTCATTCCAAGGTAATATTGACTTAGCAAAAGAAGTATTAAACCCCAGATGGCTTCTCATGTATATCCCGGTTTATCTTTTTGCTATTTGGGACAGTTATCGGACTACAGTGGACATGAATCGGGTATATCTCTTGGCGGAACAAGAAAATCATCGTTTTAATTCATTTTCACTTGGAGCACTTGAAATAAATTACTTAGATAAACGAAATCGAGTTTTGTCCATAATATGGTCACTATTTATACCAGGACTTGGACAACTATATATTCACAAGATTTTAACTGCTTTTTTTATCATCATTGGATTAGTCGTTTTTTATTATTTTTCACATTTTCAAGAAGCTGTTTTGTTGCTACTTTTAGGGAAAGTTCAGGAGGTTACCTCTGTATTAAAACCTGAATGGCTATTATTTCTCCCCTCCCATTATGGTTTTGCCCTGTATGATTCCTATGTTAATACAGTTGAAAATAACAAACTTTTTGATAAAGAACTAAAAGATTACTTAAAAGAAAAATACCAGAATAACAATTTTCACATAAAAAAGATCAAAAAGTGAAGTGATGAATATGCAATTGTTTTCAACTTTTGAATGTAATCAATATGTGGAAATGGCAATTTCTACATTAGAGAAAAACGGAATTTTAAAAGAAAATATATTTGCTGTTCCGCTGGATAATCGGACTGAGGATCGAAAAGTTTTTGATACGATTCACCGTTCAGACGGCATATCATTTTTATCGATATAGGCGTTGCGATGGCAACCGCTTTCTCGGTAATTGGTGCAAGTATCGGATTTAAATTGACTTGGGGACCAATCTATTGGGGACTAATTAGTGCATTTGTAGGTTTTGTTCTTGGGTTCGTCATTCGATTATTTATTGAATTAATTTTAAAAAAGAGGAAAAGAGTCCGCAAAGGGAGGCACTCGCAAATCATTCTCATCATTGATTGTGAAGAGGCAAAAGCTGAGTTAGTTGAAAGTATTCTTTGGGACCATTCTGCGCTAGGTGTCGCAAAAATTTAGGATAAAGCGGTCATCATTTTCTCATTGAAATGAGGAGATGAATGACCATATTTTATGCAATTTAAAACTATACATATCGTGGTCAATTTATCCCACCTTACCGGAGAGTCAAGACCCTACCCCAATATTCTGGGTTTTCAAAGAAGGATAGGCGGAAGACGGGCTGCTCTAAAGGTTCGATCGGATAAACTAACCATCAGTGGGGATGAAGAAAATTACCACTAATGGAAGTTCCACTTTATTATGTCCAAAGTTCTTGACATATTCATTCAGGTTGTTATAGAATATAAATGTCCAAAACTATAGACATAGGTGATACGATTGAAAAATAAAATAAAAGCAATACGGAAGAAACTTGGGATCACACAAGAACAGCTTGCCGAAGATTGTGGGGTAGTAAGACAAACGATAAACTGTATCGAGAATAATAAATATGATCCTACATTGGAACTGGCATTTAAATTATCAAAAACACTAAATGTAAAGGTAGATGAATTGTTTATTTATGAGTAAATTTCGTCCAGAATATATAATTACGATGAAAGATATTGTAAGGGAAGGCAATCCTATTCTAAATCAAGTAACAGAAGAAGTTACAATACCTCCTTCCGAGGAAGATAAAGAAACACTCATTTGTATGATGAATTTCTTGAAAAATAGCCAAGACCCTGTTCTGGTAAATAAGTATAAACTACGTGCAGGTGTAGGCTTATCGGCAAATCAGATTGGTTTGAATAAGCGTATGTTTGTAGCTTTTTTAACGGATGAGAAAGGGATTCAACATGAATATACACTTATAAATCCGAAAATTATTAGCCATTCGGTATCGATGATTTATTTGCCGCAAAGCGAAGGATGCCTCTCCGTTGATCGGGAAATTAAAGGGTTTGTTCCAAGATATGAGCGAATTAAAGTGAAAGGTTTTAATTTGGAGGGCGAGGAAATCGAATTAAAACTCAGTGGGTATCCTTCTATTGTTGTTCAGCATGAGATCGACCATCTAAATGGAATTATGTTTTATGATCGTATTAATAAAGAAAATCCATTCCAGTTACCGGAGAACTGTAAAAGTTTATACTGAAATTTATCCCAATCTCGTCACCATTTTTTGGTGGGGAACGGCCAATTTTGACGACGAAACGTATTCTCGTCGCCAATTTGAGGAGAGAAATGCTGTTTTTTGACGACGAGGCCTGTTCTCGTCACCAATTTGAGGTAAAAACGCTCAATTTTGACGACGAAACCCAATCTCGTCGCCAATTTGGGGAGAGAAATGCTGTTTTTTGGCGACGAGGCCTGTTCTCGTCACCGTTTTGAGGCAGGAAACGGCCAATTTTGACGACGAGATTTGCTCTCGTCACCATTTTGGGTGAGAAATGGTCAATTTTGACGACGAGACTCGTTCTCGTCGCCAATTTGAGGAGAGAAATGCTGTTTTTTGACGACGAGCCTCTTTCTCGTCACCGTTTTTGGTCGGGAAACTTCATTTTTTGACGACGAGATTTGCTCTCGTCACCATTTTGAGGTGGGGAACGGCCAATTTTGACGACGAAACCCAATCTCGCCGATATTTTTAGGCGCGGAACAATCATATTTGTCGACGAGCCCGTTCTCGCCAGTAATTTTAATGCTTAAGGGGCTGTCCAAAAAGTAAACACCAAAAAATAAACCTTTTATGTAATCCAAAACCTAAAGTAGGCTGTCCGAAAGCAAATAGCAATTAAAAATAACTTGAAATATCTTGCAGTTATATGTTATAGTCTATTTATCTTTAAAGAAATGGAGGATTTCCTAGTGATTGATAGTATAAGACTACGTTACCAATCTTTGAACCGTTAATTGAATACGTTCAAAGGCTCTGCTTGTGTAGCCGGGTAAATGGGATTAGTCTGCCTATCGATAGGAAACCTTTATTTTGCGGATATTTGTAAAAAGTGGGGGACGGATCTGCCCTCTTTTTTTCTGTCTTCAAAAAATGTCCTGTTCAAAGGTTAACTAATATACTGTTGGTCTGATGATTTGGCAAAGACTGGCCAAAAGGGTATATTCTATCCTTTTCTTTCGTGAAGGCAACTATCAAATTGTGCAAAAACCAATATCCATTTACTTTCAAGCACAGGTGGAATGCCTGTGTTTTTTGTTTTATTTTCTATTAGTTCTGATGAGGGTCAAAATCCGTTTATTAAAAGGGTGGAATACCTGTGTTTTCTGTTTTCATTCTATCTTAACCGACCACACCCTCAAGCAGTCGCGGTGCAGAAAAACTGATTCGGGACAAAGTTAAAGATGGCGTGTAAATTTCGTGATTTTAAAAAATATCAAAAGTATGTCATTCCTTCTTGAAAATGTTTACTGTAAACTGAAAAGGGAAAATTTTACACCGTTATAACAAGCTTTTTCTAATAGGGGAGAAAAAATTTTTTAAAAAAAGAAATGGGTTGATAGTGGATGAACATCGCAACACATAATGATAAAAGCAATTGGTACAAGAATATTGTTCTCTTTTTAAGTAGCCAGGCGATCTCATTATTCGGCTCGTCCTTGGTTCAGTATGCCATGATGTGGTATATCACGTTATCAACAGAATCCGGTGTGATGATGACGATTTATATCATTTGCGGTTTTATTCCAACATTTATTTTGTCGCCGGTAGCGGGTGTATGGGCTGATCGTTATAACAGAAAAATGCTGATTGTACTTTCAGATGGTCTCATTGCCCTAGCAACACTTATTCTAGCCATTCTTTTTTTAATGGGGTTTGATGATATTTGGTTGCTATTTTTAATGGCAGCAATTCGCGCATTTGGGACCGGCATACAAACCCCGGCAGTCGGTGCGATTTTGCCGCAGATTGTTCCAAAAAATAAATTGACAAAAGTGAACGGAATCAATGGAAGTATTCAGGCTATTATTATGTTTGTTTCACCATTGGTTAGTGCTGCTCTATTAGGAATGGCAACGATGGAAATTATCTTCTTTATTGATGTCGTAACAGCAGCCATTGCGATTGGAACACTACTTATCTTTTTAAAAATTCCTTTACATGAAAAGGCCAAGGACAAACAAACAACAAGCTACTTAAGTGATTTTAAATTAGGTTTGCAATATGTGAATAGTCATGACTTTCTCAAGAAGTTCTTCTTGTTCTTTGCTCTCTTCATGGTATTAATGGCGCCGGCTTCCTTTTTAACGCCACTACAGGTTGCACGCAGTTTTGGTGATGATGTGTGGCGGCTAACTGCCATCGAAATTGTTTTTTCCATTGGTATGATGGCGGGTGGGGCAATCATTGCTGCGTGGGGAGGCTTTTCAAATAAAGTAAAGACAATGGGATTTGCTACAGTGATCATGGGCGTTTGTACATTCGCATTAGGAAGTGTTCCGAACTTTTGGGTTTATTTATTTTTTATGGGTGTATTTGGTGTGGCCATGCCCATTTTAAATACACCGGCTACCGTATTATTACAGGAGAAAATTGAAGAAGATTATTTAGGAAGAGTTTTCGGGGTAATGGGGATGATTTCAACCTCCATGATGCCAATTGGAATGCTGATATTCGGTCCGCTTGCCGACATGGTAAAAATTGAATGGCTACTGATTGGAACAGGAGCATTTATTATGTGTTTATCGCTTTTATTGGTCAAGAACCATGTGCTAATTGAAGCGGGAAAATCAAGTGGATGAACAGGAGAGGCTGTCAGAGGAATTTCTGCAGGAAGGAAGCACAGAGGATAAATAAAGAAAACTCGGCAATCGTCGAGTTTTCTTTATAAAAAAAGGGTATTGCACGGTTGAGAATATAGTAGTATCTTTGAACCTCAATAGCTACTGCCATCTCATCCGTGAATTTATAAAAAAACCGAGATCATTCGTGAAGTATGAGAGTTTCAGTTATCTTTTGGAGTTTTTTGATGGATAAATGTTACATATTTAAAAAATAACAATGTAAGGGGCTGAACGAATAAATAGAATGTAAATGAATAGGTTGGCTTCCATCCTTTATAAATAAACACTTTGAAATAGGATGATAGCCATTCAAAGGCAGTTCCAAAAGTAGACCATATGACAATATAAACAGCAATCCAATATCCTTTTATACGAAGCCGGTCATAAAAATATACAAAAAAATAACCGGTGGGGGCAACTAATACATATGTGAAAATATCGAAAAGGTCATAGTATGGCGAATTCATAATATCGTATAAGTCTATCCTTGGCATTGCTAAAATATGATCTGCAAACCGCGCGATTGTCGAGGAAAAAAGCATAATAAGGATTGTGACGCTAAGAGGGAATCTTTTTGGTAGTAAATAGACAATGGAATAGGCGATGAGTATACAAATGAGAATAAACCATTCATTGATATCAAAAGAGTTAGGAAGTTTCATCAGGTCTGGATCCCCTCTTTCTTTAAAATGGAACGGAACCATTGCTGACAGAAATAAGTTGTCAATAAGATTCCAAAGAGTGAAATGAATGTTTTTTGATAGTTCCAGTTAATAAAAGTAATTATCCCCAGTTGAACAAATAGAAATTCTGCCGCCCATAATATGAAAAATACAAAAACACTTAAGACGATTTTTTTTAGTTTTGATTTTACACTGCAAAAGAGGTTTAGGTAGCCAATGCAAATAAGTGGTTCAAATATCAGTTCATAGAGCCTGAATAAGATTTCTAACTTCATGTCGCCACCAATTGTAAAGGCACGGATGTTTACACCGATGATCGAAAAATAGCTTGATAGAAGCAAGGCCAGTACAAAATAGTTAAAAATGTTGACGAATACATGAAATTTTTTCTTGATGGAAAAAAATAAGATGAGAAAAATCAAGTATGCATCTATGACAAATTCCATTGTTCTTTTCATTCCCTTATAAAATAATCTTTATGATTTCCGGTTGTTAGCTTTAAAATTTCGAGAAAATGACCTGTTAATCCAAAAAATTTAAAACAAAGATTTATTTTAGATAAAAAAGTTGAAGTTGGCTAAATAACCCGCCAAATACTATAAAGCTTATAGGGTATTTTTTCATTTTTATTGCTATTTTATGCGGAAATAATCCGATAACTTAGTTTTTATGTTTACTTTTGAACAGAAGGAAAACCACCATACGAACAGGAACAAATACCCTATAATTGAAAAAATAGCCCAACTAGCACCCTTTTGCAATTGACTTACTAAATGTTCAAATTCATTCATTCCTTCTGCCCTTCCAAGACTGAATATAAAGGAGATTATTGGAATGGTCACAATGAACGCAATGGTTACAAAGGGCAAAATCTTTCCTTTCTTTTTCACAAAGCTATATATCGCCGTTCCTAATGTTGATAGGAGAAATAAGTAATATAATACCCAGAACCAATTTGGCAAAGTTTCCCAATACATAAATATCCTCCTTAAAAATTTCAAATTCATTTCTGTAAGCTCACTTTAACAGAAATATAACTTAACATAAATGTATATGACAAAAACAATAATCTATTAAAAAGGATCCATTACCTGTCCATGAATGATGAAGGATTAATCAAATAACGAAAATGGAATATGAATGAAAAACGATTATTGATTATACTTGACAGTCGTAGTACTATGGCTTACAATGGTTGTAAAAGGTGAGGAAAGAAAACCTCGCCTATAAAAAGCAATAAATCTACGACAGTCGTAGTACCGTGACATACATTATCTAGAACGGGTGAGGCAAGGAAATCCTCACCAAAAATAGCGATAAAGATACGGCAGCCGTAGTACTTTGATAAGCGAAAAGATGGTGAGAGTATGGGAGGACAAATATCAAGTGATATGCTGCGCGGACACACGGATACAATTGTGTTAGCGAGTCTCTTGGATCGTGACCGCTACGGGTTTGAAATTTATAATCGTGTGTTGCAGAAAACCAATCATTTGTACGAATTAAAAGAAACAACACTTTATTCCAGTTACAAACGTCTTGAGAAAGAGGGTTACATCAAATCCTATTGGGGTGATGAAACACAAGGCGGTCGCAGAAAGTATTATCATATCACCGAGCGGGGGAGGGAACTATACCGGCAAAAACTCGAGGATTATGAGTTTACCAAGAAAATTTTGGAACAATTATTTATGGAGGAATAAATTATGGAACTAAAAGAATTTATTGATCAAGCATTTGAAAAATATGAAGATTCCCCGGAACTGATTGATTTTAAAGAGGAATTATTTACAAATCTTCAAGATCGTTTGAAGAGTTTAGAAGCGAACGGAATCAAACGTGCAGACGCATTAAGACAAATACAAATAGAATTTGCAGATATTAACAAAATTGCGGATGAAATGAGTTTAGAGAAAAAGAAAGAGGTGTTTGAAATGCGATACATGTCATTGCGGAATTTTGTTACAAAGACACGTGCCGCCATTTAATACCATTCTGGGCGTCCTTACTGTATTTGCAATCATTATTTCATGCTTTAGTTATCTTTTTTTAGGCAAAGTTGATGCTGTAACAGGTGTTATGATGTTGTTTTTAGCTGTTCCTTTATCAGGGTTTGTCTATATGGGCTTAACACAGGAAACAGCAACTCGCAACCCAATGCGACCAATGCGTGCCGCAATTTATGCTGTTGCAGTCTTTGTTTTCTTATTTGGAGTCATTCTTGTACCAATCGGCCCAATGTTAATATTCGGTGAAGCTAGATCATTAGAAGGTTCGTTAGCGGTTTTAATTCCTTTTGCCTTACCAAGTCTCGGTGTGATCACATTTTTAGTGATTACAGAACCCGAACATCGGAAGGCATGGGTATTAAAAGAAGCCGAAAAACAAAATGAATGGGCAAAAAACTTTGAAACATCCGGTGATGCGCAAATATTTGGCATCATGACGGCAGCGCTTTGGATTTTAGCGATTGGTGCCTTTATTCTTTTACTGATGATGAAATTATGGGTTTTCAGCTGGATTCCATTTGTTGTAGCACTGGCTTTGATGATGGTCCTACTTGCATATTATATGAAAAAATAAAAAACCGAGTTGAAGGAAATGATTCAGTCTGAGATTCATTTCCTTTTTGCATGTTAATGTATAGAAATTCTGCTGAAATTCGGCTGGATTATTGAATAGGTATTTTTTATATGCTATATTATGAACATACTTATTAAAGATGTTTAATAAGTTTTTTGCTGGAGACTTTTTAAATACATTTAATAAGTGGACGTAAGGTGGTGACAGTTGTGAAAGTTACTCCAAAATCGTTAAGCACGGTTATTCTTCCCGCTATTCGAAAATCTCTTTTAGAACTTGGGAGTGCAACAAAGGTCGAGCTTAGCGAACATTTACAAATTAGTTTCCCGACTATAAGCAAGTTTTTGACCCAGATGGAGAAAAATGGAGAAGTTATTTCAGTTGGTTTAGATAAATCCAGTGGCGGGAGAAGAGCAAAAAGATATCGGTATAATCCTGATTACATGCTGGGGCTGGCTATTTTCTTAGAAAGGACCGAGACAATCTATACTATTTTTAATTGTGCGGGAGAAATAAAGAAACAAGGAAAGGCATCAAGTGTATTAATCGATAATGGGACATACGGATTAACTAAGTTCATTGAAAAAGTAATAAAGGCTAATTCGTCAAAAATAAGTTCAATTGCCATCGGGGTTCCGGGTTCAGTTGAAAATGGTCGAATTTTTTATATACCGGGATATGAGCAGTTTCAAAATTTTGATCTAAAAGGATATATGGAAGAATCTTTTTCGATACCTGTCGTTGTTGAGAACGATATGAATGCTGCTGTACTAGGGTTTAGCTATAATAATCGAATTGAGGAGAACCAATCTCTTGTCTATTTGTATTCCGGGCAAAATGGACCGGGTGCAGGATTGATGATTAATGGTGATGTCGTGCGAGGAAGTACTTTTTTTGCAGGAGAAATTTCATTTGTCCCTCAGTATGATGAACGAAATTTTAGTCAGGCGTTAAAAGATGGAAGTAACTCTAGTCAGTTTACTAATTTTGAAAGTAATCAGATTGATGCTATTAGTAGGTTAGTAGCCACATTTACCGCAATTATGAATCCACATACGATTATTTTTTGCAGAGATGAAGTTGAAAAAGAGGTTATAGACAAAATTGCCATTGATAGCGCAAAATATATCCCTTCTGAACATCTTCCCGAGCTAACAATCAGTGATTGGAAACAAGATTACTTATATGGATTACAAAAGCTTTGCCTTGATCTTATGATGAACAAATAGTGTATATGTTTTCTCAATACTTTTTAATGTCATTTAATAAGTGTATCTCTTTTGGTAGATTTTAAGCAGGAAATAAACGAAATTGGGAAAAGGTGAAAAAATGCATAAGCGAGGGTTACATGATGACAACATTTCTTTTAATCATTATTTATTTGGCTTTTATCAGCCTGGGCTTACCTGATTCCTTGTTGGGAGCAGCATGGCCGGTAATGCAATCGGATTTTGGCGCACCAATTGAGACGGCCGGATACCTGTTTATGACGATTGCAGGGGGTACGATTCTCTCCAGTTTAGTTAGCGGAAAGGTGTTGAAACGATTTGGTACAGGCAAAGTCACATTTGTCAGCGTATTAATGACTGCTTGTGCATTACTTGGCTTTTACTTTGCTCCATCCATTATTTGGCTTTTTCTTTGTGCCATCCCACTTGGAATGGGAGCGGGTGCTGTTGATTCGGGATTAAATGATTATGTAGCGACCCATTATAAAGCCCATCATATGAGTTGGTTGCATTGTTTTTGGGGAGTCGGTGCAACACTTGGTCCTGTTATCATGGCCCAATATATTTCAAATCAAAATTGGGGTAAAGGGTATCTCACTATATCAGGACTTCAATTCATATTAGTCGTCATCCTTTTGTTCACCTTGCCTTTATGGAACAAAGTAAATAGCCATATTACTATAAATAAAGAGCCGGAAGAGCCAAAGGGAGTTTCTTTTAAGGAAAACGCTGAGAAGGTAAGACCTTTACAAATGAATGGTGTTAAATTAGCCTTGGCATCCTTCTTTTTTTATTGTGCGGTTGAAGCGACAGTGGGTCTGTGGGGAAGCAGTTTCTTGGTAAATGTGAAAGGGTTAACAGCGGCAACTGCTGCCGAGTGGGTTTCCTTTTATTATGCAGGAATCACGATTGGTAGATTAATAACGGGCTTTGTCACCTTTAAAATGTCGAACCAGATGCTTATCCGGATGGGGCAAATCATCGCATTAACCGGTGCCATTCTTCTCGTCTTACCATTGCCATCCTTATTCTCGGTTGCAGGTTTTATTGTTGTGGGATTGGGACTAGCTCCAATTTTTCCTTGTATGTTGCATGAAACACCGGCACGTTTTGGGAAAAAGCATTCACAGGCCATTATGGGTTATCAAATGGCGGTTGCTTATACCGGCAGTACATTTATGCCACCACTTTTTGGGTTCATTGCATCACATACAACAGTCGCACTTTTCCCGATTTGTACGGTTATATTTGTGGTAGCAATGGTTCTCAGTTCCGAAAAATTGAATCTGGTACTGAAAAAGAAACTATTAATAAATAACAAGAATAAAAGTTCAACGGCAATCTAGTCATTGATTGCTAGAGGGTTATGAAGCACTGAAAAAGTGGTTGCTCTGATTAATGAATTTAGGTTTTTTTAACAATAAAAGTTAATAGACGAAAATTTCCTTCATGATGTTCAATCATTAACTTTTTCAGCTGCTTTGAGGGTTATTTAAAATTAGTCATGGAAGAGGTACTGATATGATTAAATTAGTGCTAACGGATATGGACGGAACATTCTTGAACAATAGCGGTGACTTTAACAGGGAATTATACAAAGATGTCAAAAAAATCATGGAAGAAAAAGGAGTCATTTTTGCCCCGGTTACCGGCAAACAATGCGAGCGTGTAGAAGAGTTATTTGGTGATGATGCAAAGGGTTTTTGGATTTTGGGTGACAGTGCGACTCGGATCAAGCATAATGGGAAATTTGTTTATGAATCGTTGCTTAGTAATAAATTAGGACTGGAAATGATTCGTTTGCTTGAGAAAATAAGTTTGGAACATACGATAATTGCATGTACAAGAAACGGTGGGGTCATAAAAGATAATATTCCTCAAGATGAAGCGGCTATTGTGAGAAGATCCTATGCCCAAGTAAGGCAAGTGTCTGATTTCAGTGAAGTGACTGAGGACTTTGTTAAGATTACTGTTCATGATCCGGCGCATAGATGTTTTGAAACTAGGGAAAAATTATCTTGCTTTTTTGAGTCAGCTTATATGGTCGCATCAGAAGCCGCTTGGATTGACATAGCCAATGTGAATGTTCATAAGGGCACAACCGTTGCACATTTACAGCAGCTATTGAATGTAACTCCGGAAGAAACAATGGCATTTGGCGATGGTTACAATGATATCGAGCTTATGGAGCGGGCCGTCTATAGCTTTGCTGTTCGAAATGCTGTTCTGGAATTAAAAGATGCTGCAAATTTCATTACCCGTTCCAACGAAGAAGATGCGGTCATGAAAACAATCATGCAAATTTTATCTTTACAGAAATGATAAAAAGGGGGGGGAATGAATCTTGCTTATTTTACGGACTTGAGAAGGAGGGGACTTGACTTCCCCCTCTTTGTCTCATCGCCAATTTAAGGTGGGAAATGCTCATTTTTGGCGACGAGGCCGAATCTCGTCGTCTTTTTTGCACGGGCCCCCCCTTTTTTGACGACGAGGCCTGTTCTCGTCACCGTTTTGAGGCAGGAAACGCCCAATTTTGACGACGAAACGTATTCTCGTCACCATTTTGAGGTGAAAAACGCTCAATTTTGACGACGAAACGTATTCT
>NZ_JAJCHL010000088.1:0-12803 GCF_020554505.1 Caldibacillus sp. 210928-DFI.2.18 | reverse complement strand
CTTCCATCAGTGGGGTTCTTCACCCCACTGATGGTTAGTTGAACCAATCGGGCACTTACGGGCTGTTACATACACCAGTACTGTTCTTGATTTTGTAAACTTTAAGGTGGGAGTTTTACAGCCCGTTTGTGCGGGATAAAGTGAAACTTCCATCAGTGGGGTTCTTCACCCCACTGATGGTTAGTTGAACCAATCGGGCACAAGCAGGCAGTCCGTCCCCACCGATCTTTTTTGTAAACTCGGGAAATCTTGAGATGGGCGTCTCGCCTCGCCGTTTAAAGTGGGATCAAACAAAAGAGAAAGGAAGCCACAGAAGTTTCTGTGGCTTTATACCTTTGAAGCGTTAAAAATTCTAAATTTTAGGAGGATCGATATGAGCTTCGATTGGATAATAAAGATTTTTACAGAAAATTGGCCAATGTTTATTAGAGGGGCCGGAATTACGCTCTTAATTGCATTGATCGGTACAATTATCGGTGCAATGATCGGATTAATTATCGGTGTGATCCGCACGATTCCGATTCCGGAAAAAGGAATGAAACGGGCTTTATTGAAGTTCATAAATGCGATTTTATCCATTTATATTGAAATTTTCCGTGGTACGCCAATGATTGTGCAGGCAATGGTTATTTATTACGGTATGGCCATAGCGTTTGGAATCGATATGGACCGATTACTTGCGGCATTTTTTATCGTTTCCATTAATACGGGGGCATATATGTCGGAAATTGTCCGTGGCGGGATTTTATCGATTGATAAAGGACAATTTGAGGCCGCCCACGCCATTGGTATGAATCACCTGCAAACGATGACCAATATCGTTTTGCCCCAGGTGTTACGGAATATTTTACCTGCCACCGGGAATGAATTTGTAATCAATATTAAAGATACCTCGGTTTTGAATGTCATCTCTGTTTCGGAACTGTTTTTTGCAACCAAATCGATTGCCGGAAACAACTTCAAATACTTTGAATCCTTCTTTATTGCTTCTGTTATTTATTTAATTATGACCTTTACGGTGACCCGGATTTTGCGCTATTTAGAACGAAAATTAGAAGGTCCGGAAAATTACAACTTAGCTGGAAACCAAATGCAGGTTGATACACCGAAAATTCCGTCTAATCATTAATGAAAGGGGGGTAACGAATGGAAACGATGATTACTGTTCGACATTTAAGTAAATCATTTGGAACTCATGAAGTTTTGAAAGATATTAATTTTTCCGTAAAAAAGGGGGAAGTTGTCAGTATTATTGGTTCTTCCGGTTCAGGAAAATCCACATTACTTCGTTGTATTAATCTTTTGGAAAAACCAACCGGCGGAGAAATTATTTATAAAGGTGAAAATATTTTGGATGATAAACATAATGTCAATCAATATCGAACAAAATTAGGGATGGTTTTCCAACAGTTTAACTTGTTTAATAACCATGATGTGTTGAATAACTGTATGGTCGGTCAGGTGAAAGTGTTGAAACGTTCCAAGGAAGAAGCACAGAAGTTAGCCATGAAATATTTGAAAGTCGTTGGCATGGATCAATACATTCACGCAAAACCAAAACATCTGTCTGGGGGGCAAAAGCAGCGGGTTGCAATTGCTCGGGCGCTCTGTATGGAACCGGATGTCATGCTCTTTGATGAACCTACGTCGGCTTTGGATCCGGAAATGGTCGGTGAAGTATTGAAGGTTATGAAAGAATTGGCGGAGAGCGGATTAACGATGCTGGTAGTCACGCACGAAATGGAATTTGCCCGCGAAGTATCCGATCGTGTTGTTTTTATGGATAAGGGTGTCATTGCCGAGGAGGGAACACCGGAGCAAATTTTCAATCATCCGACACAAGAGCGGACACGGGAATTTTTAAAACGGACATTAAAGCAAAATATTTAGATTTTACAATTTGAGGGATGGTTCATAAATGGATTTGAACACATCCCTTTTTTTGCTTCTGCTAATATGCCGGAGTTTCGGGCGGGAACTCGGGTCTGGGACGAGAGACCATTCCAACTATATCCGCTCGTACACATCCTTCAATGAATCTATACCTTTGTCTTTTACTTTTTCAATATAAACCGTCCAGAGTTTGGCGGCTAAAAGGGCATCACCGAGTGCATGATGGCGATTGATGACCGGAATCCCATTATGGTCACAGAGATCCTCCAATTTTACTAAATTCAGATCCGGTTCTGCTATCCGATATAAAAAAGAAGTGTCAATTATCCGTAGTTGCAGTGGTTTTCGGTATAATTTCCAAAAAATATTTTGCAGGAAGGATTTCTCATGTACTGCATGATGGGCAACAAGCGGGAGGTCTTTGCTGAAATGTAAAAATTGATCGATGACTCCGGGGAGGGTTGGTGCATTCAACAATTGGTCATTATTAATTCCAGTCAAAGTTTCAATTTCTGGAGATATTTCTTTTTCTGTATGAACAAGGGAATAAAAGGTTTCCTCTTCCCGAATTTCTCCGTGAATAATTTTTACAGCGCCAATGGATATCATTTCATCTCCCTGATACGGATAAAACCCCGTTGTTTCTATATCAAAAACGACTAAATCTAATCGATTGAACGGGATATGCAAAACATCTTTCTGTTTGATTTCCCTCTGCAATTGTCTCATGTAGGCCATTTGTTCTTTATTTTGTACAATGGGTCTTTCCGGCGATGTACCTGTGGAGAATTTATGTTGGATGCCCCGAAAGAATTCGATAAACGGTTCAAATGCCATTTTGAACACCTTTCTTTACTAGATTAATCGTCTGTTTATGCAGTTTTTGCCCCTCTTTTATAATCTGCTTTAATAACGCTTTTTGACGGTTTGATAAGTTCCGAGTGTTTAAATAATGGGAGTCTTCATAAGTGTCTTCTTTTATTGATAAAAGGCGAAGTTGCAGTAAAGCTTCAAAATGTTCCTTTTTTCCGTGCAATAATCGTGCCAATACCATGTTCTCCATTAGTCTGTCCATTCGATCACAAGTCGAAGTTTCGTATAGTCCTTCCTTGATGGCTAAAAGACGAATACTGTTAACATAGGGAAGGAATGCAGTGTATTTAATATTTATTGATCCATGATGTTCCCCTTTTTCTTCAATTAAAATATTCCCCATCGGTCCGACACCTTTTTTCGTATGCTTGACATTTTCAGCAAATCGAACAATTAATGCTCGATCGTCTTTTTGATATTGAAAAATCAAATCTTTTAACCGGTGGATCATTTGGTTAGTACCAACGATATTTCGGGCATCATAAAAGATTTGTAAATACCGGATCGTCTCCCAACTTTTTTCCTCCATCCATGAGTATAATTGTTTTTTCCAACTATCAAACGATTTACACCAGAGGGGATTGGAACTCATGATATTGCCGGTACAGTACGGATAACCGACTGCGTTCAATCCGTCCGAAAGTTCTTTTCCGAGTGTAAAAAAATAATCATGGTTTTCTTTATTTTCAATTTCATAAATAAGACCGTGGTCCTGGTCGCTTGTTACCCCCTGTTCCAAGCGACCGCCACTGCCTGTAATAAACCAAGAAAATTTGCACGGCGGCTGACCTTTATCTATTTTTTGTACCGCCGCTTCAAAAGTTTTTTTCATAACCGTATCATGAAAATCATTTAAGCTGCGTGTATCCGTCATAGATTCTCGGATATGTTGATCTTTCCACTCCTGGATCTTTCTATAAGAATGGTCAGTCATATGTGATCATCCTTTTCACATTCATAATCAAAAGAGGAGGGGAAGAAGTCTTCTCCTCTTATTCCCATTATATCAGGAACTTATTTTCGAAGTTGAATTAGCTGACATTTGTTCTGGATAGCCATAGCTTCCATGTTCGCTTATATCGAGACCCATGATTTCCTCTTCTTCTGATACGCGGATACCGACTAATTTTTTCATAACGAATAGGATGACAAAAGAAATGATAAATGCATATAAACCCGAAGTAACAACGCCTAATGCTTGAACGCCCAACTGATGGAGTCCGCCACCGTAAAACAATCCGGCCTGACCAACCGTTGCCAGTTCTTCTGTAGCGAAAAATCCGGTTGATAAGGTTCCCCACACACCGGCAGTTCCATGAACCGATAGTGCGAAAATCGGGTCATCAATTTTTCTCTTTTCAAAAAATCTAGCACTATAGAAAACTAGTACGCCGGCAATGAACCCGATGACAACTGCTGCCCATGGTTCAACAAAGGCGCAGGATGCGGTAATGGCAACTAAACCGGCCAATGCACCGTTTAAAAGCGTTGGGACATCAGGTTTTCCAAGTACCAGCCATGAAATGAATGTAGCTGCAACAGCACCGGCACCTGCCGCCAAATTCGTATTTAAGGCAACAAATCCGAAAAATGCCCCGTCGACAGAAACCGTACTACCTGCGTTAAATCCAAACCAGCCAACCCAAAGGATAAGGACAGCTAAAGCGGTATAAACTTGGTTATGCCCGGCAATATTATTGGCAGAGCCGTCTTTATTATATTTGCCAATCCGTGGTTTTAAAAGAATCGTAGCTGCAAGGGCCGCCATAGCACCGGTCAAGTGAACGACGGTAGAACCAGCGAAGTCTTGTTTCCCGTGTTCCGCTAACCAACCGCCGCCCCAAATCCAGTGGGCGATAACCGGATAGACAAGTATGCCAAAAAGAATCGTAAAGACAACATAAGCGGAAAATTTAGCCCGTTCAGCAAAACCGCCAAGAGCAATGGTGATGGAAATACCGGCGAATGCTAATTGAAATACGAAAAATACCGTGTCAGCCAAGCCCCCGTCCTCGGCTAACGCACCATTATAAAAGAAATCACTCATACCAACAAAAAAGTTTGCGTTATCGCCAAAAATAAATGCATAGCCGACAGCCCAGAAAACAATGGATGCTAAACCAAAAGTGAAAATGGTTTTACCGGCAATATGTCCCGCGTTCTTCATTCGAGTTGACCCGGCTTCCAGTAATATGAATCCAGCAATCATAAAAATAACTAAAATTGCACTAACCATGGTCCACAAACTGTTCATTAAATACATTTCATCCATTTATATTTCTCCTCCTTGTATAATTTTTATTACATTATTATGTTAGAAAACATAACATAATGTTTATAATACACATTTTAATATCATCGATTTGAATTGTCAATATGTTTTTGAAATTGTATGTAAGAAAATATAACATTCTTTTTAATAAAAAGGGGCGTTGTTGAGGGAAAATAAAGAAAACTCGGCATATGCCGAGTTTTCTTTAAGAGTGGGGGGTTCTTCTATAAACACCCCTATTTGATTTGTTGAATTACATCATTGTTTTTCTTTTTCTTCTGTATTGGAAATAGACAGCAGCTACACCAATCATAACGAGTACAAAACCAATGATAAAATAATTATTGTATGGTGTCGCTGTATTTGGCAATTCTCCGCCATTCTTTCCACTGTTTTGGTTGGAACCATCATAAATACTTTGGTTTTTATCGCCAGCATCTTTTGGACTAGGTCCCTTAGGATCTTCTTGTCCACTAGGATTTGGTTCTGGAACAGGATCTTGCCCGCCAGGATTTGTTGGTGGAACAGAATCTTGCTTATTCGGATCTTTTGCAAATACTGCGAATGTACTAAAATGATTTATCCCAACGGAAACTTTGCTGTCTTTATGCACCGCATTTGGTATAAGCTCCCATTTTTTCTTTTCTTCGTTGTAGTAATATACGTTTAGCTTGTCTGTGCTTTTAACTTTGTCCTTATCGACAGTAAACACGAGGATAATTGGCTCACCAAAATCACTCACTACCTTATCACCGGCATAAATGGTAAAGTCGTAAACGCCACTAACCGCTTGATCTGCACTGGCTACATCGTCTACTTTTCGTACGTCAATAGAAATATCCTCACCATCCGCTAAATTATTCGATGGGATTTGGATTTCGACAGCGTTATTCCGGATAATCAAAGATACTTGTTTTTCTTTTAGTGTTTTAATTTGATCTGCTGTTAGGAATACGCGTACTTTATCTGCTTTACCAAGTTCAATAATGAAGGTTCCGCCATTTTTCACTCTATCAATATCATCATCCGAAATTGTTGCTACACCATTTGCAATAGATGGTGTTGTAATAACGATCTCTTCTTTTTCCACAACTTTAATATTATCAATCGTAATAGTTTGTACTGCTTCTGCACCACCACTGTTTTTTGCATAAACAGTGTACGTTCCATTTTCAGTTACATCGAATTGTTTCGCTTCAAGGTCGATTGGATTTCCGGCATTATGAAAAGCGTCCACATTTTGTTTGCCTTCTAACCATTTTAATTCGACAAGCGCCGAAGTACTGTCTGCATCAACTTTAATAGATACCGGTCCCTCTGTTTCTTCCGTTGTAGAAGGTGTTAACGCAATACTTACCGCAGGAACGACAATATTGTTAATTTCAATGGTTTGAACTACTTCCACACCTTTACTATTTTTTACATAAACGGTATAGACACCGTTTGTAGTTACAGAAAAGCTGCTTTCTTCAAGATTAATTTCGTTTCCGGCATTGGCAAAGTCTTCCGTTGCCTTCTTGCCTTCCAACCACTTCATGGAAACAAGATCTGCTTCACTGTTCGTTTCAATTTTTACCGTAACCGGCCCTTCCGTCGGTTCAACTGTTGAAGGTGTTAGTGTAACGGTAAATTCATCAGCTGGTTTTGTGATATTTTCAATTTTTATCGTTTGGACAACTTCCGCGTTTTCACTATTTTTTGCATAAACCGTGTAGATACCATTTTCACTTACATCAAAGGTTTTCTTGTCTAGGTCGATAGCATATCCGGCATTAGCAAAATCTTCCGCTGTCTTTTCCCCTTGTAACCATTTAAGTGCCACAAGATCTGCTTTACTGTCTGTGTTAACAGAAATAGTAACCGGCCCTTCTGTTGGTTCAGTTGTTGAAGGTGTTAATGTAATTGCAAAATTCTCAGCTGGTTTTTTAATGTTTTCCACTGTAATGGTTTGAACAGCTTCTACATTCTCACTATTTTTCACATAGACAGTGTAGGTGCCGTTTTCTGTTACATTGAATTCACTCTTTTCAAGGTCAATGTCATTTCCGGCATTGGCAAAGTCTTCTACTGTTTTTTCTCCTTGTAACCATTTCATAGAAACTAGCGGAGATGTACTATCTGTGTCGACTTTTACTGTAACCGGCCCTTCTGTTGGTTCAGTCGTTGACGGTGTTAATGTAATGTGAACATCTTTTTGCTCGCCCTCAACGTTTAGTTTTACTTCCTTGTCACTAGCGTTTGCAACAATATCTTCTACATGTAGTGTTACTGTATTTTCGCCTGCTGGAAGTTTAGTTAAGGAAATCGCAAATGACCCATCTTGTTTTAGCGTAACAGGACCACTTCCCACATCATTTCCATCTTTATCCGTAACACGATAAGTGACGGTTAATTTCTCATTGACATCATATGGGATACCAAAAGCTTCCTCTACAGCGGACTTGAAATCAATAAATTTATCGTTAATGGAACCTGTAAGCTCGTATTCCGATCCTTTGATTTCTTCCGTCTTATTAAATTCGATTTCCGGTGTTGATGTTTTCACAAATAATGGACCGTCATCTGCAAGGAAAGTAATCGTTTCGTTTGCAAGATCCCATGAATTATAATCAACCGTGTATACGCCTTCCGGTATTTCGGTTTTTTCTCCCGTTTCCCAATCAAAGTATGTTCCATCAATTTTGAGTTTCCAATCCCCGGCTGGTAATGGCTGGAATGCAAAATAGCCTAAATAGCCATCGCCAAACGGTCCGCCACTCGGATTTTGAGCATCCCATAATTCAAGGGACATCAATTCTTCGTCACCTAACAAACCGAATTGGAGAGCGGTTTCTTCATATTTACCATCCCCATTTGGTGAGATTGCATTATCCAGAAGTTGGTAATATGATAACCCGGCTGGACCTGCTGTTGAGAAAGCGGCAGCGAATGGTAAGATTAACTTAGTCGTACCATTTGTCAAATGAATGTATCCAAGGATTTCATTATCTGGCGATTCCTCCCCGGCAGGAATAGTCAATGTTACATTTAGTGTTTCCGTTCCATTTAAAGTAAACGATGATTTATCTACGGTTACACGAGCATCTGCCATTTCACCTGTAGCTGCTTTAGTCACTTCCACACTGACATCAAAATTACTGGATTTATCTACCAAGTCTCTAACTTCAATTTGTTTGGTGATTTTTTTCTCACTTTCAGGATCTGGTGCAACTTTACCAAATGTCACCGTTCCTTTTTCATATTCAATTGTTTTTTCTTCAAAGGATGTTGTATCGAGTGCATAGGCAAGAGCTTCTGCATTCATGGCTTCAAGCGGTTGAGCACGTCCCGGACCTTGAGCAAATACATCATATAATTTAGTATCTAATTGTTTTGCTGTATTCGATATTGCTACTTTTACATCAAATGGTGTCCAATCAGGATTTTTTGATAAAAGTAATGCTGCTATACCTGCAACCTGTGGTGTAGCCATGCTTGTCCCGGTAAAACGATCATAGGCTTCAGAGTAATCAGCATCAGGGTAATCTTTTCCATAGGCCGGAACAGATGACATAATATTTGTTCCAGGTGCCGAGACATCTGGTTTAATGTCAAACGTTGGTGTAGATGGCCCGCGTGAACTGGAATCATTGATTTTATCCCCTTCAGTTGTGCCTTTTTCATATCCGCTAACGGTTACTTTTCCTGTTTTATTGGCTGTTGCCTCAATTGCTTTTCTAAATGCGTTCCCATCTTTTGTTGAAATGTCAAAGGTAGGAATAAAGGCAAATGAATTACCAAGTAAAATACCTGATGGTGCTTCACCAACATTATTATGAACCAGGAGACCCGCTGCACCATGATTTTTAGCTGCCGCAATTTTATCGACAAAAGGAATTTCTCCGCGTGATACGAGGGCAATTTTTCCTTTTACATCAAGACCTTCGTAGTCTGATTCCGTCCCAAAGCCGGGAACAGCTACGACGTCGTATTCACCTGTTAATGTTTCGGATGGATCTTTTCCAAATGTCCAGCCCATTAAACTTGCCTTGTATTCATCGCGAAAATCTCCCGCCTCAACAGTGAGTGTTGCTTGGTATGTTTCTTCTGGCAATGTCGAGTTTCCTACAGAAATTGCCAGTGCAGCAGATGCTGGGTTGCCAATCGTACTACGACCAGGACCGCTGTTTCCGGTTGCAACGACTGCAGTGACACCTGCTAATGTCGCGTTGTTAATAGCAATTGCATCTGGAGCGGTTTGGCTATTACTACCGCCACCTAAAGATAGATTGATTATATCCATATTTTCTTCAACTGCTTTGTCAATACCGGCAATTATTCCTGATGTTGAACCGCTGCCATATGCACCGAGTACACGATAAGCATACAAATCAACTTTTGGTGCAACTCCTTTAATGTTATATTTATTATTTCCTTGTGCAGCAATGATGCCTGCTACATGTGTTCCATGGGAAGTGTAAAAAGCATGTCCGTCTTCATCGAACTCTGGCATATTATCTGGTCTATCTTCCGGTGTTGTTTCATAGGGATCATCTTCTGCACGATCACGAGCATAATTACTCCCATGAATGATAAAATTATGGCCACCTTTATAAACGTCTTTCAATTCCGGATGGTTGTAATCAATTCCTGTATCAAGAACAGCAACTTTTACGCCTTGACCTTCATATCCCATCTTCCAAATTTCCGGGATCTTAAGGTGTGGATTACTGTCCATCATTGCTGCTTTTACCGTATCATCTTTTTTTACTTCCAATGCATGAACTTCTTCATCCGGGTGTATGCTTACAACCCCATTTAACTTTAACAGCTTCTGTAATTCGCTTTTATTTACGGTAAGTGACATCCCATTAAAAGCTTGATGGTATGTAAAGCCTTTTTTATAATTAATCTTTTCTGCTTTCAATTGTTTCTCAAATCTTGCTTGTTGATTTAGTACTTTGTTTTTAACAGTACTTGCCTGTTTTTGAGAGAAAGATTTACCCTTTACTGTTTGCTTTCCTTTTGCAAGTGCGACAGGTTCTTCGGAAAGCTGAACAATAACTTTAACTTTACCGTCACTTTTTGCCGTTTTTAAGGATGAAGCTAAATATGGATCTTTCTTTAAAAGCTCTTTTTGTTGATTGATGATATTTTTTAATTGTGAGATTCTTTCATCACTGTTTACTTGTTTACTAGATTGGATGTTCGTGTTTGTTTGAGCATGGGAAAATGCCGGTTGAAACAGTGTGAAAATAAGTATAAAGATTAGTAAACTGCTAAGTAATTTTTTAAAACCTTTCCTGTTCAATACTCCTTCCCCCTTTTTCCTTAGTGAATGAAAGTTTTTCAACGACTTTATCCCTTATTTGACAACACCCCCTTATATTCCCGACTTTTTACCTCTGTTAAATCAGGAAAGTAGTTTAATAGTATCATTTTTTTTTAAAATATCAATAGATAATTCAGAATAGGTCAAATGTTACATAAATGTCTTAATATTAGACATATTTTGCTATGATATACAGGAGGAGAAAAAGGTCAATTATCCAAAAGACCTAAATCTACCCTAAAATCAGACAAATTCAGATCATTTTTAACAGGTGCCTGACACGTCCAAAATTATTTTAAAAACGAAAATGATTGTTCTCTATTTTGCCTTCCAAAAAACTTGCACTATAGGATTAATAGAAACCTAGTATTTGAAAACTTCTATTGGCATAAAGATGGTTCTGCCAAATAGGTCGGCGTAAACCAAAGTTTCCAATGCTGAAGTTGTTTGGGCTCTTAAGGTAATTGTTAGCAACTTTTCAAAAAAGAGATTCTGACGGGGAGTTCCTTTGTGGTAACCTAAAATTACAGAGGTTGTTTTTAAT
This sequence comes from Caldibacillus sp. 210928-DFI.2.18, assembly GCF_020554505.1. Classification (NCBI taxonomy): domain Bacteria; kingdom Bacillati; phylum Bacillota; class Bacilli; order Caryophanales; family Bacillaceae; genus Caldibacillus; species Caldibacillus sp. 210928-DFI.2.18. The sequence goes on along the minus strand of NZ_JAJCHL010000088.1, from coordinate 1,910 downwards.
TTTTCTATTGTACGAACTATGGGTAGATCAAATGCGTAGGACGTTTCATAAGGAGGGGACTCATATGAGGAAACTGAATGATGGTCCAAAAATTCAAGAGGAAAAAGAAACAGTGCAGAAAATGATCGAAATCTACTGTAGAAAAAAACATCACCAAAATGAATTATGTGATGACTGTCAAGATTTGTTACATTATGCACATAAACGATTATCTTATTGCCGGTTTGGAGAGGAAAAATCAGCTTGTTCCAATTGCAAAGTCCATTGTTACAAACCGGTTTATCGCCAAAAAATAAAGGCCGTCATGCGCTATTCCGGCCCGTGGATGCTTCTGTATCACCCGGTATATTCGGTTAAACATTTACTTAAAAAATGAAAGCTAGAAATCGACAATGACATCTGTAATCAGAAGGTCCCATGCTTTTGAAGAAATAAAATTGAATTGATACATGTACTACATCAGTGTCTTTTTAAAAAGTCAGATGGTGACCGGATAAAAAACATCCATGGTTGTTCGAGCAGCCATGGATGTACACACTTCATTTATCCTTTTTTAATTGTCACTTGCAATTCGAGTTCGACATTTCCTTGAATAGCTCTACTGATCATGCATGATTTTTCTGCTTTTTCCGCTAATCGTTGAGCTAATTTTTCATCCTCGAAAGTTGCATCTTCTTTTAAGATAATTGTTGGCCGATGAATGATTTTTTTATATGTAAATACACCATTCGTCACATCCACAATTCCTTCTGATTCCATCAATAAATCTTTTTTATCCAAATGACTTCTTTGCATCATGGCAGCAAGGGTAATGATATAGCAAGTTGCCGCAGCACCCAAAAGCATTTCATCCGGATTTGTTCCGACACCCGGTCCATCCATTTCCGGCGGGATGGAGATTTTGGTCACCAAATTCCCGACAGCAATATCACCAACGTCATTCCTTAACCCCGGCCAATGTGCCTGCAAATGAAAATGATGTTCTGCCAATTTTATACACTCCTTCAAAAAGGAAGCAAAACCCTAATGAAATGAGGGACCTGCTCCTAAATTCCGATAAACTATTATAACACAAATTCGTATACGCATAAGAAATGCATAAGACTTCCAAGCAAAATGAACAGATGAAAGATTTCATGAAAGCCCATATGTTTAAAGGTTAAAAATTTTGGCTTGGCTCCGTATATAATTCCGCCGATTGTGTAAATGACCCCGCCTAAAATTAAGAAAAGAACGCCACCAATATGAATTGATTTTGCTAGTGGAGAAATTGCAAAAATGGCAATCCAACCCATCCCGATATAAATCGCTGTTGATAACCACCTGGGACAGTTAAACCATACCATTTTAAACACAACCCCGGCAATTCCGAGTCCGGTTATAATTCCAAACATTGTCCAACCAAGCGTTCCCTTTAAGCTAATTAAACAAAGTGGTGTATAAGTTCCGGCAATTAATACAAAAATCATGGAATGGTCAATTTTTCGCAAAAAGGAAATCACTTTATTGTTAGAAATGACCCAATGATACGTTGTTGAAGCTGTATATAATAAAATTAAGCTAATGCCAAAAACGATGACAGCTGTCAAACTTGTAGCCGACCCGGAAGTTGTCACTACCTTAACAATCATAAGAACAAGCGCAGCAATTGATAAAAAAATCCCGACCAAATGCGTTAAACTATTGATTGGTTCACGAATATATTTTTCCAAAATAACATCTCCCTGTAATGATAAGTAGTTATTGAAACTACTTACAATGATACACCCACAACATGACACAGTCAATATTTACTCGGTGCAATTTTATCGAATCATTCATGAAAAAAATAATGTTCATAAATTCATAACTATAGTATAATCTTGAGTTTGACACTTGTAGAGCTCAAAAAGCTCCCGAAACGCTTATTT
>NZ_JAJCHL010000087.1:0-13138 GCF_020554505.1 Caldibacillus sp. 210928-DFI.2.18 | reverse complement strand
CGAGAAGCCCCCACTTCAAGCGACCCGCAAGGGTGGTAAGTGGAGGGTAGTTCACTCACCTAGCATTAAGTTATCCTGAATAAAAAAATCAATGCAATGAAAAAAACGAAACTGAGAAAATAAAGTAAAATGACAATCAGTAAGGGCCACTGATTGCCGGGTGAAAATCTCAAGCCTACTTTTACAATGCGCCGTTCAGGCCTGCCTCTTGACTCAAATTTTTTAATGCGCTAATGACAATAAGTTTGCCTTTACAGGTCCGGCTTAAGAAAGGAACTCGGAAAATTTAGCTAATAATTCTGTTGTAAAATGATGATTGTTTTTTGAGGCATCATGTGCTTTTAAAATATTAATTTCGCTGTTCAAGTCTTCCATTTTTTTATCCAGCTCTGCAGCCTATTGTGCGGCGTCTCTTAAACTATCCTGTATGTGCTTAGGGATTTCTTTGTTATATTTATAGTATATTTTATGTTCCAAGCTAGCCCAGAAATCCATTGCAATCGTTCGAATTTGGATTTCAACATAAACATGTTCCATTCGGTCAGACATAAAAATCGGAATTTTCACGATGAGATGTAGGCTGCGGTAGCCGTTTGCCTTTGGATTCTTGATATAATCTTTTATTTGAACAACTTCTACATCTTTTTGATTTTTTAACATATCTCCAATTTTATAAATATCTTCTGTAAAAGAACAAATAATACGAACGCCGGCGATATCTCGAATATTTTCTTTAATATCTGTTAACGAAGAGGTACAACCTTTTTTAATCATTTTATTTATGATGCTTTGCGGTGATTTAATCCGGGACGTCACATGTTCAATCGGATTATATTCATGGATGAGTTCGAACTCTTCCTGTAAAATTTCTACTTTTGTTTCAATCTCTTTTAAGGCAAAACGATATTGTAATAAAAAACGAGTTATCTCCTGTTGTAATTCTTTTAAATTTGGTATATTTTGTATCATTTTTCTTCTGATCCTTTCAAGTCCAATTCTTCTTTCAAATTATATCATATAGGAAATTATGTATCGAAAGTTATCGTTATTTAAAAATATCCAATTCATCTGCTTTCAGGTAGTGTATAATATTCTTACAAAATAGTAGTAAATAGAATTTAGTAGTTTTGTGACGGAACACAGCTGAAGTGTGGACAAATGCGTATTTCCAAAAACAAATAATATAGAAGGTGATCTGATGAAAATAGGAATGAGAAAACCTAGCTTGAAAAAAAGAGTTGCAGCCAGAACGAGTATAAAAAGGCAACTCGTTCATCGTGCAGGTTTAAAAATGCCAAGAGGTTATGGCTGGCTACGCAACCCGAAAAAATATACCTATAACAAAGTGTATCATAGAACCACTTTTGATATATTTAAGTTATTGAAAAAGCTTTTTAAGTAATGGTTGGGTAAAGGGTTAGATTCTTCTAACGAGAAAACCACGGACTTTGCGGTAGGCTTGGTCAGTGCACCCAAACAATAATAATCGGCAAAAAAATGAATGAAAGCAAAGTTGTCCAAAGAATCGTCTTTGTGACAATTTGAGGTGATGCATAAAATTTTTGGGCCAGTATTCCTGCATTGACAGCGACAGGCATGCAGGATAAAACAAATAAAACCGAATGTAAAATACCGTCTATTTTTAAAAGAAACAAGCAAAGTAAGGAAATGATTGGCGCGATAATCATTCGGATGCCCATCCCGGTCCAAAAAGTAACCTGTTCTTTATTTTTAATGGATGAAGTTTTTACATTCATCATTTGCATTCCCAAAATAGCCAAAACAATCGGTGAATATGCAGCTGAAATCATAGAAACTCCTGTATCAATGGGTTCAGGTAAATGAATTTGAAACGACCGTAATAAAAGTGCAAGCAATGAAGCGTAAATAGCCGGTAAGGAAAAAACAGATTTGATCGCTTCCTTTATACGAAAATGTGAGCGGGCTGCAAAATAGATTCCAATTGTATTAACAATCACCATTTGCAAAACAATATAAACGGTGGCTTTGTCCAAACCGGCTTGACCAAAAGCAAGAAGAATCAAAGGGATTCCATAATTCACACTGTTGGTAAACGCGGAGATAAGTGTCAAACTGGCCGTATCACTGGAAGAAAGCTTAAATAGTTTTCCAAATCCATTTGAAACAGCCCAAAGGAATAAAAGGCTTAACAAGGAATAAGCTAATGTCAAATATACATCATGGTACGAAACGTCTGCTTTCATTAATCTCTCGAATATTAACACCGGCGTTAAATAATAGAGTACAAGCGTCAAGAAAGGTGCAATTTCCACTTGTTTATAACGGAATAGCAATGCCCCGCAATCACCGAGAGTGACAAAGGAACAATGACTTGAAAAAGTGTTGTAAAAATTTCGTGTATCATAAAAAATCCCTTTCCTATCGTTATTAATTCGAATCTTGATGAAAAAATATATTTCGATAGTTTTACTTGATAAATACATATATTTCGCTATTTCTATATAAAAATCCTTCTAAGTTTAGATGGTGATTTTTCATCTACAGTTTCTCAACATATTTTTTAAATATAATGCTGAATTGGAGGAAGTGCTTCCTTTGAAAAAATTTGTCATTACGATCAGTCTTGTAATGGTCATCGGATTATTACTTGGAATTTTCTTTTATAATCAAACGCCTAATCAAGCTTTACCGGATATCGATCCACAACCGGAGGAACAAAGCATAGATGAAACACCAACACAACCTGAACCGATTCAAGGAATTTATGTCAATGAACAAATCGGATACTCCCTGCAGAATGACCGGCTTCAAATTACTTTTGATAAAGGGAAAAATTGGATCACCGTCCCTATAGAAAAAGATCAATTGTTTGCCGGCGAATATAATGGGAACAAACAGGAATTGATTGATCATAGTTATCTATTGACAGAAAATCGGACTGCCTTTTTATATGCCGAAGAACCGAGTTGGGATAACGAAACGATCCGTATCCTATTTACACTCGATCAAGGGAAAACTTGGATGAACTCGGTCGTTACCGAACATTACATGGGTGTACGTTTCCGAAAAGTAGGTTTTGTTGATGATCAATTCGGGTATATTATCATATCCGGCGGGCGGACGATGTCACAAGAAGGTTCCAATGTGTTCTTAACATTTGACGGCGGCCAAAGTTGGCAGGAAACGAATAATTCGGGCGTTAGTCGACTTATTGCAGACGGGGGCTTTGTTGATGCAAAGATCGGTTTTCTGTCTTTTGGGACGATAAATCCGGAAGCACCGGAATTATACGTAACTCAAGATGGCGGAAATACTTGGAAACAAGCAACGGTAAATATTCCATCCGAGTACGACAAAATTTTTGTGCAAGCAGAGACACCGTTTATAGAAGATGATCATTTAGCAGTTTTTGTGAATCAAGGTCCGAATGGCGACTATAAAGGTGGTTTAGTGAAGGGAAAATTTATTTCCACAGACAAAGGAAATACATGGGCGTTTTCAATGGAGGTGTCCCCGGATGAAGCAAACAAGTAAAAAAATGAACCTAATCGAGGGCTGGATACTGTTTATCTTGTCTATTGGGATTTTTTTCTTGCAAATAGGTTTTTTATTCTTTCATGAGCGACTACAATTTGAATATATAGATAATCGACTTTTTTATGTACTTAACATGATATTTGTTATTTGTTTATTTATTGCCATACTGCAACTTTTGAACTTAGAGAAAAAATGGAAGGTTTTTGGGGCAGTCGTTGTTTTAATATTTATGATTCCCAATATTACGATGATTTCCCAGACGAATAAGGAGATAAAGAATATTATCAGTGTTTCGCCAAACTTTCAACATGTCCTGTCTTTAAAAGAAAATACGAAGACCGGGGAAACATATTACTACCGCTCCTATTTTGGTATTTTGGGACGACCGAAAGAAAAACTGCCCTATCAAACGAACGGCAGGTTTAAAGTGGATTGGTTAACAGATGATATTGCAGCAGTAACCTATAAGGCAAAGGACAAAACTGTACATCAATATATTGGTACATATGGCGATCGTGGAACCGGCATATCTTATTATTATGTTGCAGCCCAAATTTATGGTGTTTGGCAAGGGAAAAATGCCAGAATTACGAATGAAACAGAAGGTCTGTCTGTCACGGTAAATGGAAGGACAGAAATTTATAAATGGGATCAAGTCGTCCAGTTCGGAACATTGGCGATTGTGTTAATGAAAAATAACGAAGCGGTTTGGACGATTGCCTTAAATAAAGACTTCAATGTTGAAGCTGCAGAAAAGGGAGAAACACCAGGTACCATCCTTTTGTACAAAGCAACGATGGGAAAAACGGAACCTATTCTCTTAAAGCGAATAAGTAGTTCCATGTAATTAAGAATAATATAAAGCATGAAATAAACGATTTTTATACGATAGCATTTGTAACATAGGGGGAGAATTACTTTGCGGTCAGTATTAACAAAGGTAAAAAAAGTCGTTAGCTATATCATTATTATTTTATCGTTTATTACAGGAATCGCTGCGACGGGGGTAGCCGAATGGGATCATCCCTTTATAAGTATTTTTATATATTTATTACTTGGCGGATTACCTTTTACAATCGGAATCATTATGCTTTACGGATTGAAAAAAGTAAAGGAAACTACGTGGGAAAAATTTCGTTTTTATACGGGAATTTCTTTTTTAGCACCAATTCTATTAAAAATTATTGTATATTTCAATGATAAAAACACAAACAGGATTTCTACCCCAACTGATATTTACATTACCAATTATCAAGATTTTATCGGTTTAATTATCATTTTTACCGGATTTTATGCGTTTTGTCTGTTTATAGTGATTTATATCGTTGGGTTTAAGGTTGAAAAGGAATTGTATATTTCACTGGTCGTAGCTTTTTTGATTAGTGCCGGATTATCGATTTATGGAAAGAATGATTATTATGCGATTAGGGAAGAAGGATTGTTTTTATCATCAAAGGAGGAACAAATTGCCATCCCGTGGGAAGACGTAGAAAGCGTCCGAATCGAAGCAGCCCTTGTTTCGGATATTGGGAAATATTCTTCACAGGATTTTGAATGGGAGTTTATTTTTTATTTAAAGGAGCATGAGCCGGTGAAATTTAGCGGATTTGGATACGATGAGCCCAGTCTGACATACTCCCACCAAATTAAGAATGTTATTATGGAAAATAAAATATCTATGTCTATTGATTCCATAAGTGAAAAAGAATGGGAATTTTTGGAAGTGGACATGGAAGATGATGAAATAAAACCGGACGACTTTTATAAATTGTTTCAATATAATCCGGAAACAAATGAATACTATGATATAAACTATTAAAAACATAGAATTATAGCATGTGAATGGATCTAGTACTTCACATGCTTTGTTTACATTCGTGATAAATTTTGCGCAAAACCATTTACGTCCTAATTAGCCTATATGTTTAAAAAGTAAGGTTAAGTAGTTAAAATGAGAAATTTGAATTTACGTCCAAATTATCATTATATGTTTAAAAAGTATTAAAACATATTTTTTCAAACTAATGTATAATTGAAAAGGGCATCGGTGAAATTTTGATTTATCGTTTAAAAAATATACAATAATAATGTGAAAGCAGTCACAATTATGATCAAATTTTCAAAAAACGATGTGCTCAATACAAATCGTAATTATAGTAGGTGAGAAAATGTCTTTATCATTCCCAGATTTTATAACAATGATTACTAGTAATCCGATTATGCTTGTGACAGTTCTTTTGACATTAGGTGTCGTTCTTGTAAACGGGTGGACGGATGCCCCAAATGCAATCGCTACATGTGTTTCAACACGTTGCATGAGTGTTCGTCAGGCGATTATTATGGCAGCCTTAATGAATTTTTTTGGTGTAACCGTAATGACTGTTTTTAATGCAACCGTTGCTGAAACGATTTATAATATGGTCGATTTTAGCGGTGATGCTCACAATAGTATTGTCGCTTTATGTGCAGCAATGGTAGCCATTGTTTTATGGGCTACGGGTGCTTGGTATTTTGGAATCCCAACCAGTGAGAGTCATGCATTAATTGCCGGTTTAACCGGTGCTGCCATTGCACTTCAGGGAGGTTTTGCAGGGGTCAATGGACATGAATGGATGAAGGTTATTTACGGGCTTGTGATTTCAACCGTAATGGGATTCGGACTTGGATTTTTTATTGTAAAAATAATCAATCGTTTATTTAAAAATGTTCCGTTAAGTAAATCAGCAAATTTTTTTCAATATGGAGAAATATTTGCCGGTGCCGGAATGGCTTTTATGCATGGTGCACAAGATGGTCAAAAATTTATTGGTGTTTTTCTATTTGGTGTTTTTCTCTCACAAGGTGTTACAGAAGCTACCGTGTTTACGATTCCATTATGGGTGATGTTAGTTATCAGTGTGGTCATCACATTAGGGACCAGCATCGGGGGTTATCGTATCATCAAATCGGTTGGAATGAGCATGGTGAAACTGCGAAAACATGAAGGATTTGCCTCAGACCTGGCCGGTGTCATTTCACTTTTAACTGCCTCTATTTTTGGTTTGCCCGTCAGTACTACTCATACAAAAACAACAGCTATTATGGGTGTCGGCGCCTCTAAGCGCATTAGAAATGTGAACTGGGATGTTGCAAAAGAAATGATATGGGCTTGGATTTTAACTTTCCCGGGATGTGGAATCATCGGATACTTAATGGCGATATTTTTTATGCAAATATTTTGAAAAAGGATTTATAAGCATCGAGGTTAAGAAAGTGACTGGGAGATCATACAGCAGATGTGTTCAACTCGATTCGCCTCGTAAAAAAGCGAAATATAAAAAAGCCAATACCTTGAGTGTTTCAAAGCATTGACTTTAGTAGTTTTCCAAAAATAAATGCGGATAGGGAGACTCGAACTCCCACGCCGGTTAAGGCATATGAACCTGAATCATACGTGTCTGCCAATTCCACCATATCCGCAAAATCAAAAATGAATCTAAAACATCACCGACAAAGACAGAAACAACGAACAAAAATTATTATATATCTAAGGGAAAAAAATTTCAAGTACCGAAAAATGCCAAATTGTCGGTCTCGCTTGTCCGTGTTGGGTCCGTTTCAATGTTTTCCTACGACCTTGAAAAATATTTTTCCTTCCAGAAAGATGATCGTCTTATCATTTTAATAAAAGGTTCCAAGGAAGAGACCGGGTACCCGATCCCTTGATTCAATTATATTATCGATTACTTTTTCGCATTGATAAGCCTTCTAAAACTTGAGGAAAATCTTTGTATGATGATAAATGAAAGTCGGCTTCTTCATTTTCATTTTGAAATAAACAAGTTGGAATATCCAATTCTTTTGCCGGTATAATGTCCAATGCCCGATCCCCAATAACGAGGTCAATTCCGTACTTGTCATGAACATAGGCATAGGATGCGACGTGGGGTTTGCGTGGAAAACCATCTTCCTCAGGGCAAACCATCTCTTGAAAGTAATGATCCATTTTCCAATATTTTAATAGACGTAAAGTAGATACTCTTGATCGGTGGGTAACAATGATATTTTTATCTGCCATTTTTAAAACATCTTCCACAAAAGGAAACGGTTTTTTGTCCTCATCTTTAAACTGTAAATCAATTTTTTGATATTCTTGTCGCTTGTCTTCGGAAATTCCGTAATGTTTGAAAGCTTGTTTGGAATCTTTTTTTAACCAGCGGATAAGTTCATCCTCATTGATTTGCTTTCCGGCGAGTTTTTGAAAAGAAGCCATTAATTTGGGGTATGTATCAAATAAAGTTCCGTCTAAATCCCATAAAATATTCACCGAGTTACCTCCGAGTTGATTGAAATAATGTTTTCCCATATGTTTATTGTAAGCAAATCCATAGTTTTCGACAAGTGGATGAGGAATGCCTGCATGGATATTGATTTTCCTTTGTTGAAATGAAGAAGCCGGATGCTTAAACGAAATCAGTGGAGGATAGCGCTTCCCCCACTGAAGTGCCCCTTTATTTCGATATAGCGTTAATGTTTGTTTTATTAATTATAAACGTGCTTAACAGGTCATTTTCCTTAATATGTTTTCCGGCTTCCAGATCAAAAATTTTCTTAACAGCTAATTCCGCAAATAGTCTTTGTCTTTGGGAGACAACGGCATCGAGAACACCTTGTTTGATCGCTTGTAAATTGACCGGATTGTCATCAAAACCGATAAATTTTTTATTTGAAATGTCGTGTTTTTCGGCATAAAGCATAGCGACTGTTCCAAAATCACTGTCAACCCCTGCAGCAAGGTCGAAACCACCGCATGTTTTAGCGATTTTCTCGAAATCCTTCACCCGCTCTTGATTATCGAAGAAACCGGATTGCTCACCAACAACTTTAATATTAGGGTATTTTGCTAAAACATCGTATACACCTTTCACCCGTAATTTTAAATTTTCCTGATTGATGTTGGTTGCACTCAAAATAACCTTACCACTTCCGCCAAGTTGTTTGGCAATCAAATTCGCTAAGTTTTTCCCTGCTTCATAATTGTCGGTACCGATAAAGCTAATTCGTTTACTGTTAGGGATATCTGCATCCACACAAATGGTTTTAATTTGCTCACGATACAAATCATCAATAACAGGTGCAAGGCTTTTTTGCTCGGAAGGTATGATAATTAAATAATCCAATCCTTCCTTTTTTACATCATTAATCATTTGAATTTGCTCCGACTTATCAAAGCGGTTCATAAATTTAGCGATAAAATGAAAACCGTATTTCTTCGCTGCTTTTTCTCCGTTTTGCTGGGCCCAGGTATTAATATGAAAAGAAACCCATTGTGTGGAAGAAACTTTGAATATTACAGTGAAGATCCATATCTTGCCGGAAAAATGGCTGCCGTGCTCATTCGCGGAATTCAATTCAATGGAATTTCCGCTTGTGTGAAGCATTTTGCCGTCAATAATCAGGAAGAAAGACGGATGGTCATTGACACAATTGTCGACGAGCGGACACTCCGAGAAATTTACTTAACAGCTTTTGAAATTGCTGTTAAAGAAGGAAAAACGAAAACGGTTATGTCTTCCTATAATATGTTAACTGGCACACATACGAATGAAAATATGCATTTAATGAGAGACATTCTCCGTGATGAATGGGGGTTTGATGGTGTCGTTGTAACTGACTGGGGTGGAAACAATGATCGTGTTGCTGGACTCCTAGCCGGCAATGAATTAGAAATGCCGACAACAGACGGTGAAACCGATAAAGAAATCGTTGAAGCAATAAAAAGCGGAAAAATTCAAGAAAAAGTGTTAGATGAATGTGTCGACCGCTTATTGGATCTTATTTTCACGACAGAAAAAGTATTTGAAAAGCCTCATATCAATTTTGACACGAAAGAACATCATCAAATGGCCCAAAAAGTGGCCGAAGAATCCATTATCCTATTAAAAAATGAAGGAAATATTTTACCATTAAAAAAAGATGCAAAAGTAGCCGTGATTGGTGATTTTGCAGAAGAGGCAAGGTATCAAGGAGCCGGTTCATCCATTGTCAATCCGACCATTTTAAATCATACATTGGATTGCCTTGATGAATCCAGTATTAAAGCTATTGGCTTCGAACCGGGTTTTGAACGATACGGGAAGAAGAATAAGAAAAAAATAGATAAGGCATGTGAACTGGCAAGTCGTGCCGATGTCGTTCTTTTATATATCGGATTAGATGAAGTGACAGAAGCTGAAGGATTAGATCGGGAAAATATGAAAATCCCGAAAAATCAGGTCGAATTATTACATGCTATATATGAGGTAAACCGAAATATTGTTGTTGTGCTTTCATGCGGTTCGGCTGTAGAAATGCCTTGGATTGATAGAGTGAAGGGGCTCGTCCACGGATATTTAAGTGGGCAAGCGGGGGCTAAGGCCGTCTTGAACGTACTAACCGGAAAAGTCAACCCATCCGGTAAATTAGCAGAAAGCTACCCAATCCGTTATGAAGATACCCCTTCCTATCATCACTTCCCGGGCAAGGAAGTAAGTGTCGAATATCGGGAAGGACCATACATTGGCTATCGTTATTATGATACAGCGAATATCCCGGTATTGTTCCCGTTTGGCTACGGGCTAAGTTATACAACGTTTGCGTATGCCGATCTTAAGGTAAGCCGCAAAGGAGTAACATTTAACATAACGAATACCGGAAATCACGCCGGATCAGAAATCGCTCAACTTTATGTCGGTTGCAAGTCTGAAGCAATTTTTAGACCAAAAAAGGAATTAAAAGGATTTAAGAAAGTTTATCTTCAACCGGGTGAAACAAAGGAAGTTACCATTTCCTTTGATGATAAAACATTTCGTTATTTTAACGTAAAAACTAACCAATGGGAAATTGAGGATGCTGAATATGAAATAATGATTGGTGCTTCAAGTTTGGATATAAGATTGAATGGAAATCTACATGTTGAAGGAACCGCAGCACCCGTACCGTATGAAAAAGAAAAACTGCCATCTTATTATTCTGGAAAAGTAAGGAATGTAAGTTTAGAAGAGTTTGAACATTTGATTGGCAGAAAAGTTCCTGATCCGAAATGGGACCGTTCAAAACCGCTTGGATACAATGACACGATTGCACAGTGCCAATATGCAAAAGGTGGTTTTGCAAGATTTGCCTTTCATCTTATAAAATTTGCCCATTGGTTTTTAAGAAAAATTGGAAAAAGAAGCACGGCCAATCTCATCATCATGTCTGTTTATCATATGCCATTTCGAGGGATTTCCAGAATGACCGGCGGCATGATTAACATGCCAATGCTCGATGGCCTTTTAATGATTGTAAACGGACATTTCTTTAAAGGACTAAATTATTTCTTAAAACAAAGAAAATTAATGTTAAAAGAAAAAAGTTCTTTAACCCATGAAACTGACGCAGTTAAGGAGATGTAATCATGGCGAGTGGTAAAATCAAACAAAATAAAATAGTTGCAGGAACGATTAATATATGGGTAAAATACAAAGAGAAACACCCGAATATTGCGCAGTTTCTTGTATTTTTTATGTTAAGTAACGGGGTAACAGTTTTACAATTTGTATTAATGCCTTTATTAAAAAGTTTTTTTGGGCAAACATCATTGGTTGACACAAATTTTCAAATTATGCAATTTGGGCACAATTTTGATGGTAGTCCTTATTATGTTTTTGACTATGCAGCGGGGTCCCTATCTAATGGTGGCGGTGGAGGTCTTGCTTATTTCCTTGCCGTTCAAATTACAATCGGTATTGCACAAGTCATAAACTTTTTTGCCCAAAGAAATATAACATTTAAGTCGAATAGTAATATTTGGAAAGCCGCTTTTTGGTATGTCGTTGCTTATATTTTAATAACTATCGGTGCTGCAGCAGCTCAAGGTTTCTACAAAGCGCCAATCTATAACTTACTCATGAATACATGGGGATGGGGCTCTGCTGGTGAAACGACTGCCGATATTATTACAATGCTCATTAACAGCGCAATTTCCTTCTGGGTATTTTTCCCGATCTTTAAAATTATTTTCAAAAATGAATCGGAAAAGTAGAAACCTAGGTTCAAAAAAAAGGTAGTGTGATAGATGAAATTATTATCAGTCGTTATTCCTTGTTATAATTCACAAGAATATATGAGAAATTGCATTGACTCCCTGTTGCCCGGGGGGGAGGATGTGGAATTGCTGATAGTAAATGACGGGTCCCGGGATCAAACAGCAGTAATTGCCAATGAATATGCAAAAAAATATCCAACCATTGTGAAAGCAATCCATCAAGAAAACGCCGGCCATGGTGGGGCTGTTAATACCGGTATTCGTCATGCTTCAGGTTTATATCTAAAAGTTGTGGACAGTGATGACTGGGTCGATTACCCATCGTATATGAAAATCTTGCACAAACTGAAAACGATGGCGAGAAATCATACGGTTGTTGATATGGTGGTCAGCAATTTTGTATTTGAAAAAGAAGGAAAGAAAAACAAGAAAGTAATGAAATATGAAAATGTCTTTCCGCAAAATCGGATTTTTTCATGGGACGATATCGGTCGTTTTCGTAAAGGGCAATATATCATGATGCATTCCCTTATTTACAGGACGAATTTATTAAGAGAATGCGGCTTGGAATTACCGAAACATACTTTTTATGTTGATAATTTGTTTGTTTATCAACCGCTCCAATATGTGAAAAAAATGATTTACATCGATGTAAATTTTTACCGCTATTTTATTGGCAGAAATGACCAGTCGGTAAATGAGAAGGTTATGATAAAACGAATTGATCAACAGATAAAGGTTAATAAGCTTATGATTGAACTTGTAAAATTGGATACAATTGAAAATCCAAAGCTACGGGAATATATGCTCAATCATATAGAAATCGTGACGGTTATTTCGGCAATTATGTTAATTCGTTCAGGTACCCCGGAAAATTTAGAAAAGAAAAAGGAATTATGGAATTTTATTAGAGAAAGAGATTTTGAACTATATCATAATCTTAGATACGGAATATTAGGTCAGCTCATGAATTTGCCCGGACGAGTTGGTCGAACCATTTCTGTCGGAGCCTATAAAATCTCACAAAAAATTGTCGGCTTTAATTAACAGATTTACTTGTAAAAAAGATGACAAGTTGAATGCACATACCTTTCAATGGTAAGATGATTGAAAGGTATTTTTTTTATAGATAAAACCAGCATGACGGTTATAAGGGGCTGAAAAAAGTATGGATTGAGGCTACTGAAAAACTACTCGAAATAAGTTCATGACCCAAAAATATAGTATGGTTAACCGCAAAAGTATTTCTAGTTATGGCGTTCGGAAAAATTTTTTCGCACCTTTTCAGTAGACTAGAGTGCCTTTCACGGACAAAAAGGGAAGCCAAACAGCGAGAACTGTCCAATAGAGCAAGCTCTCACCGACAAAAAGGGAAGTTAATCAGGAAGAACTGTCCAATAGAGCGGCTCTCGCGGACAAAAAGGGGGCTCAACCAGGTGAAACTGTCCAATAGAACGACTCTCGTGGACAAAATGAGGAGTCAATTAGCAAAAACTGTCCAATAGAACGACTCTCGCGGACAAAATGGGGGCTCAATCAGGTGAAACTGTCCAATAGAACGGTTCTCGTGGA
>NZ_JAJCHL010000086.1:0-13205 GCF_020554505.1 Caldibacillus sp. 210928-DFI.2.18 | reverse complement strand
CAGCCGATCTATGGGACAGTTTTGTTTCAAATTCCGGTGGTTTTGTCCCATAGAACCCGATTTGTCTAATCCTATGGGACATTTTAACTTGAATTTCCGCCTGGTTTGTCCCATACAGCCGTTCTATGGGACAGTTTTGCTTCAAACTCCGGTGGTTTTGTCCCATAGAACCCGATTTGTCCAAACCAATGGGGCATTTCAGTAACAGCTTTTAACGGTTTTCCTCTGCCGTACTGATCTGTACGTAGCTGCTAAAAATTTCCTTTTACAAATTTGAAAGTGTAATCATTTCTAAATGCAAAAAATTTTGATATAATTGTATAGAACAATATGAACATTTTGGATATACAAAGGGATAGGGGATAATAATGGCCAAATTAGTAATAGAAAAAGATACTGTTACCGGCACTAGGATTGAAAAAATTTGGACAAAGGACTTTATTTTAATCTGTTTAGCCAATTTTTTTGTTTTTTTAGGATTCCAAATGACTTTGCCAACTCTTCCGTTATTTGTTGAAGCGTTAGGTGGGCGGGATCAATTAATTGGATTGGCGGTTGGAATTTTTACTTTCTCGGCATTATTGATTCGTCCATTTGCCGGGCATGCTTTAGAAACAAAGGGGAGAGGTATCATTTATTTATCCGGGTTAATGATCTTTTTCCTATCGGTCGGATTTTTTAGTGCTACCGCAAGCATATTATTCCTTTTTGTCATGAGAATTGTTCAAGGTTTAGGTTGGGGATTATCAACGACAGCTTCAGGAACAATTGCGACAGATATCATTCCGGGAAAACGGAGAGGTGAAGGTTTAGGTTATTACGGGTTATCGGGAAATTTAGCATTGGCATTCGGTCCATCACTCGGATTAATTTTGGTGGAACATGTTTCCTTTCAATCGTTATTTATCATCTGTGCCATATTTGGTTTGTTGGCATTTATCCTTTCATCATTTATTTCGTTTAAAAAAGTGGAACAAAAAGAAAAAGTGGCTCTTGTTGGGAAATGGGATTTCTATGAAAAGTCAGCGTTAAAGCCTTCCGCTCTTGCCTTTTTCATCACCGTTACGTTTGGAGGAATCGCCTCCTTTTTGCCTCTATACACGGTACAAAAGGGAGTAGAAGGCATTCAAACGTATTTTTTTATTTACGCAATGGCGTTGATGGTAACAAGAACATTTGCCGGTCAGTTATACGATCGCAAAGGGCACCGTGCTGTTTTTATTCCCGGAACGCTTCTTATTTTTCTTGCCATGTTATTTTTGGCTTGGTTGCCAAATAGCTTCATATTATTTATTGCAGCATTTCTTTACGGCTTTGGTTTTGGTACCATTCAGCCGGCACTTCAGGCATGGGCGGTGGAACGATCACCGAAAAACCGCCGTGGCATGGCTAATGCAACTTTTTTTTCCTTTTTTGATCTCGGAGTCGGATTTGGGGCGATTTTGTTCGGTCAAATCGGTCATTGGATTGGATATGCCAGTATTTATCTAGCAGCTGCCCTTTCCATCTTGATGTCAATCGGTTTATATATATTTATTTTAAGGACGGAAAAAATAAATGTGGTTTCATAGTTTAATTCTTTAAATATATTAGGAAGGCTCGCCAATCCTTCCATTTATTGCTATAATAGGAATATGAAAAAGATCACATGATTTCCTTTCCGCTTAGGAACAAATTTGGAAAAACCTCCTTATAAGTTCATAACACTATTGACACCGTTAAAAAATAAATAAGGTGGAGAAAAATCCTAACATTGCTTCTTCAAAAAGAGGGCAAAAAGGCCGAAGAAATTCGGGGAAGATAAAGTGAATGGTCACTGAACGACGGGGCGCATACTTTTATACGTTAAGAGAGGTATAGCATCCTATAAAAAATCGACTGTTATTTTCCCGGATTTTTTTAACCACGAAGAGATGAAAATTATTTTCTTTATCTTGGGAAACAATATCCATAGAGAAAAAAGAAATGGATTGGATTGGAATTATTTGGTAACATTTTTTAGGAGGACTTTGAATTTTTCACCTATAGCGGTGATTTATAAATGTATCGCAAAATTTTAAAGGAATTCCAAAAATATTGTATAGGAGTGGATTTGATGTCTAATCGTGTAAGTAAAGTAGTACTTGTCGGAACCGGTGCTGTTGGTTCCAGTTACGCTTTTGCCTTATTAAATCAGGGAATTGCCGGGGAACTCGTGATGATTGACGTAAATAAAGAGAAAACGGAAGGGGATGCAATGGACTTAAATCATGGCCTACCATTTGCACCTGCCAAAATGATTATCCGTCATGGTGACTATTCAGATTGTCATAATGCTGATATTGTTGTTTTAACAGCTGGTGCAGCTCAAAAGCCCGGTGAAACACGTCTTGACCTTGTTGAAAAAAATACGAGAATCACGAAAAGTATTGTTGAAGAAGTCATGGCCAGCGGTTTTAACGGAATTTTCATCGTTGCATCAAATCCGGTTGATATTCTTACTTATGCAACATGGAAATTTTCGGGATTACCAAAAGAACGCGTGATCGGTTCCGGAACAATATTAGATACTGCCCGTCTACGTTACATGTTGGGTGATTACTTCAATGTAGACACTAGAAATGTCCATGCATATATTATAGGTGAACATGGTGATACGGAACTTCCTGTATGGAGTCATGCAGGGATTGGCGTGATTCCCATTTTTGATTGGATGAGAAAGGACCCGAAATACAAAGTGGAGGATTTAAATGATATATTTGTCCAAGCCCGCGATGCTGCCTATCGTATCATTGAGAAAAAGGGTGCAACTTACTATGGGATCGCAATGGGGTTGGTTCGATTAACAAAGGCAATTTTACAAGATGAGCATTCCATTTTAACGGTTTCTACATATTTGGACGGTGAATATGATCATAAAGATGTGTTTATCGGTGTACCGGCTATTGTCACAAGAAATGGAATTAGTGGCGTGATTAAAATGGAATTGACTGCCACCGAGAAAGACCGGCTCAATCATTCTATTCGTGTTTTAAAAGAAACCATGAACAGTGTCAATTTGTCCTAGTTTAACGTGCAATAAGGAAACTTCACTTTATTAAATAACTTGAGTTTCCCACCTTAGGACGAAAGGCAAACTCGTCGACATCTGAGCGAGAACTAGAGGTCACTGAAAAATTGCAAAATAATCTTGCTAAACACCATTTAGATGTATTTCCGGGTTTTATATTGTGTTAGTAAATCTATTCAAATAGTTTTTCAGTGGCCTCCGAGAACTACTCAATTTTATCGACGAAACTTCCACTTGTCTTGGGATGCGAAATAGTAAATGATTATCAATAAGGATGCCTGAATGATTAAAATAACTTAATTGTTCAGCTCCTATTTTTTTGTGGGTAAAAGCAAAAAATTCCGGCAAAGAAAAAGATGCAAAGGGAATTTTACGATTTAAGTAAAATTGCACAAGGAAAGCTTCGAATCACATGGACACCTTTTGACAACACAAGCCAAGCAGTTGAAAAAAACGTTTTTTTAACAAAATAAAGTAAACTTCTTTACAATGTTACATAATTAGTTATAAAATAATATTGTGTAACATTATTGGAGGGGAATTTTGTGGAGTATGTGAACCCAATTAAAAAAATTGAAAAAATACAAGCAATGAAAAAGGTTTTACGTCAATCTTCACTTCGGGATTTACTCCTTTTCGTTATTGGGATAAATACGGGAATTAAAGTACATGATTTATTGTATTTAACGGTTAAAGACGTATGGGACGGTTCCCAAACAAGAGAGTTTCTTTACTTAAAGGATGAAAAAAATGGGGAAGTAAAAGCATATTATTTAAACAGCAAAGTAAGAGAAGTATTAAGGGATTACTTGGCAAGCAACGAATTGCAGCCGGATGATTTTCTATTTAAATCAAAAAAAAATAGCCATCCAATTACGAGGCAACAAGCCTATCGAATCATCAATCATGCTGCAAAAGAAGTAGGGATCCAGGAAAAAATCGGAACCCACACGCTTCGAAAGACGTTCGGATATCATGCCTATCGCAAAGGGGTGGCCATTTCTATTTTAAAAAATATTTTTAACCAGCACTCCACAGCAGAAACTTTAAAATATATTGGAATCGATAAAAACGAACAAAAGCTCATTAAGGTCGATGTGAATCTGTAATTAAAGATTTAATCATCAATCCGTGTTATTTAAATCAATTTTGTTCAAGTCCATATTTTTTAAATCTCTAATAATCCCGTCAGTGACTTGGACTTGCCGGGTTTCCCAACCGTTCATAAATCGGAAAATTCCGTTATCAAAATCCGTACCGACTTCTTTGAAAAAAATACCCTCATATTCAATATCTTTTGTATGACTGAATGTTAGTCGGTATTCTGTACCGGATTTAACAAGGTATGCACGGATTCCTTTTTCAAATAAACCCTCTTCATCACGAATATACCTAGAGACAGAAATGATATGAAGATCGACAAAAGGAATTTCATGTAAGAGTGCATGAATGATTGAACCTTTTGTAATCTGTTCCCAGCGGCTTTGAGCAGTTTGCCCGAGGATGATTTGGGTTATGTGATTCTGTCTGGCCACTTCAGCAATTACTTTCGCCACCGGACGGTTTTCATTATCTTTAATGATAAATTGAGCAGAAGGATGCGATTCAGCAAATTTTTTCCACTGTTCGATATAAATTACTTTTTCGGCGTCTAATTCATCAAAAGGTGCTGAATCAACCGTTAATATATAGAGTGGTGCTTTAAGCATATTTGCAATTTGGCAGCCACGTCGAATCAATCTTTCTCCATTTGGACCATAGTAAACACAAACAAGAATTCTTTCATTTGAAAAATTTGCTTCCATCTATGATTCACCTCAAATGTTTTTGTTGGAATCACCTATTTGACTATGTAGAACTATAACCTATGGAACGAGAGTAGTCAATCCAAAACTGCCTATATTTCATTTTTCAACAAGTTTTAGGAACATGAAAAAATGTAAGGCTGTCGCATGGTAAAGCCTTAGTAAAAAAGTTGTCCTGTGAAAATTGTAATTATTGCGGCAACACACATAGATTACGTAAGGAAAAAGCTCTCAGTATAAAGTTATGCTGTGAAAATGAATATGATCAAGAATTTTGGCCTCTTTTCGTGGCTTCCGAAATTGAATGAAATTGTTGGGGGGATGCCGTTTGAATTCGTTACACATGCTGATATTTATTCCTTTTGTATTTGCTATGGCAATTCCGCTTTTGTATAAGTTGTTTCATCCGAAAATTCATTTAGGTTGGTTTGTATTACTGATTCCTTTGGTCATATTTTTAGACCTTCTTCGCTACATTCCCTTAGTTGCAAATGGTGATCATCTGACAACTTCCTTAGCGTGGCTTCCTTCAATGGAGATGAATTTAGATTTTTATCTCGATGGTTTGGCGTTATTGTTCGGATTATTAATTTCCGGTATGGGTGTACTTGTCATTATTTACTCCATTTTTTATCTATCAAAGCACCGAGAAGAACTTCATAAGTTTTATATGTATTTAATGATGTTCATGGGCGCTATGCTGGGTCTTGTATTTTCTGATAATATTTTTATCCTATATGGCTTTTGGGAACTGACAAGTATTTCCTCATTTTTATTAATCGCATTTTGGTATGAACGAAAGTCATCAAGAGATGGGGCAATGAAATCTTTGCTTATCACTGTCTTTGGCGGGCTTTGTATGTTTGCAGGAATGATTATGTTAACTCTTATCACCGACACATATAGTATTCGCGAAATGATTCTTAATGTGGAATTCGTTCAAGCACATAAATTATTTATTCCCGTGATTATTTTCATTCTACTCGGAGCCTTTACAAAATCAGCCCAGTTTCCGTTCAGTATCTGGTTGCCCGGAGCAATGGAAGCACCGACGCCCGTTAGTGCATACCTTCATTCGGCGACGATGGTGAAGGCGGGAATTTATTTGGTAGCTCGATTTACACCCGTTTTTGGCGGAAGTTCCGTTTGGTTTTGGCTAGTATCGGGAATAGGAATCATTACTTTATTATATGGC
Organism: Caldibacillus sp. 210928-DFI.2.18; assembly: GCF_020554505.1. Taxonomy (NCBI): domain Bacteria; kingdom Bacillati; phylum Bacillota; class Bacilli; order Caryophanales; family Bacillaceae; genus Caldibacillus; species Caldibacillus sp. 210928-DFI.2.18. The sequence goes on along the minus strand of NZ_JAJCHL010000086.1, from coordinate 7,156 downwards.
TCAATTACAGCCGTTCGACAAACTGATTTAAAGGCGTTATTGGCCTATTCGACGATTAGTCAATTAGGTTTAATTATGAGTTTATTAGGAATTGGTTCACTCACTTTTTATTTTGGACCGAGTGAACATGGTGTTACCTATTCAATGGCCATTTTTGCTGCAATTTTTCATTTATTCAATCATTCCATGTTCAAAGGCAGTTTATTTATGGTCGTCGGAATTATTGATCATGAAACCGGGACAAGGGATATTAGACGGCTTGGCGGATTGATGCAGTTGATGCCGGTTTCGTTTACTGTCGCATTAATTGGTGGTTTCTCTATGGCCGGATTACCTCCTTTTAACGGATTTTTAAGTAAGGAAATGTTTTTTAAAGCAGTCAATGATGTGAGGGTGGCGGAAATATTTCATCTTGAAACACTTGGTATACTATTTCCCTTACTTGCATGGATTGCCAGTGTTTTTACTTTTGTTTACTCTATGATTCTCGTTTTTAAGACATTTTCCGGGAAATATCGACAGGAAAAGTTGAATCGGGATGTACATGAGGCACCTTTTGGTATGTTAATTCCATCTGTAATACTCGCCTTCTTCGTCGTAGTTATTTTCTTTTTTCCAAATGTTTTTTCCAAATACTTGTTGAAACCGGCATTCGTTGCCATCCTACCGATGTTTACGATCGATAAGGTGGATATCAAAATTCGTGCTTGGCATGGATGGAATACTGAACTTTTGATGACTATCGGTGTTGTAATTATGGGAAGTCTCCTATTTATTACAGTCAAGCGGTGGGTTCCTTTGCTTAAACAATATCCGCAGTGGCTTACGTTAAATAACTTGTTTGAGAAATCTTTGGAAAAAGTCGAGCGCAATTCACTTACATTAACAAATCGCTATATGACCGGTTCGATCCGCCATTATTTTATCTATATTTTTTCGTTTTTTGTCATTGTTTTAGCCGGCTCACTTTTGTTGTTACACGGTATCCAATTTGATGTTTCCGAAGACAATGTCATCAGTATTTATGATATGGGTTTAGTTTTGGGGGTAATGATAGCCGCATTAACGGTTCTATTTACAAGTAATCGAATGACGGCCATTGTTGCACTAAGTGTCGTAGGTTATTTAGTGACAATGTTTTTTGTTATCTTTCGTGCTCCGGATCTGGCACTTACACAAATGGTTGTAGAAACAGTGACAACCGTACTATTTTTACTTTGCTTTTATCACTTGCCAAAGTTACAAAAAAATATTGGTCGGATCAAGTTTAAGTTAACAAATCTGATTGTGTCCGTTGCAACGGGATTAACAATTACTATACTTGCTTTGTCAAGCAACAGTCATAAGCTGTTTGAACCAATTTCTTATTTTTTTGAAAATGCGTATGAATTGGCCGGTGCAAAAAATATTGTTAATGCCATATTAGTCGATTTTCGCGGGTTTGATACAATGCTTGAAATTTCTGTTTTATGTATTGCCGGGCTTGGGGTGTATACATTGGCTCGGTTCCGAATGAAAGGAAGTGATCACAATGAAGCCGAATGACGTCATCTTACAAAGTGTAACCAAAGTGACTGTCATCATTATTTTTACCTTTTCTGTTTATTTGTTTTTAAACGGACACCATCATCCGGGAGGCGGCTTTATTGGCGGGTTGAGTACAGCAGCGGCAATTGTTTTGCTTTTTTTAGCATTTGATATTGAAAAAGTCCGGGAAAATTTTCAAATTGATTTTAAGAAACTGGCCGCACTTGGGGTTTTAATTGCCATTGGTACAGGCTTTACGGGTATGTTGGCGGGTGACCCGTTTTTAACTCAATATTTCAATGATAAAAATTTACCGATTTTTGGGAAAACGGAATTGGCTACAGCACTAATTTTTGATACCGGTGTCGCTCTTGCAGTAATTGGAACAGCCGTGAGCATCATTCTGAGTATTAGTGAGGGGGATTCTCTATGGAAACGATAATGGCTTGTCTTGTCGGACTGTTATTTACGATCGGTACTTATTTAGTTTTATCGAGACAAATGTTACGGATTATTTTTGGATTGTCAATAATCAGTCACGCTGTTAATCTATTAATTTTAACATCGGGTGGTTTAAAAACCGGAAGTGCCCCGTTACTTGATGAAAAAATGGCCGGATTTACCGATCCATTGCCGCAAGCATTGATTTTAACAGCAATCGTTATTAACTTTGCGGTAACAGCCCTGTTGCTTGTACTAAGTTATCGTTCCTATCAAATTTTTAAGACGGATGATATGGAACGGCTAAGGGGAAATCCGGATGAATAACCTATTAATTTTACCTATTGCGTTTCCGTTATTCATTGGGATGTTGTTAATTATTTTCAGAAAAAATATTTGGCTGCACCGTTTGTTAAGCCCGGTTGCATGTATTTTCCCGGGGATGGTTGCATTAATTTTGATGAACCAAATAAAAGACAGCGGTATTCAAACATTGCAGTTGGGCGGCTGGCAAGCTCCTTATGGAATCAGCCTTGTTGCGGATATGTTTGCTGCAATACTGCTATTTGTGACAAGTATTGTAGCTCTTTGCTGTCTGCTTTATGCCTTTCACTCGATTGGAAAAGAGAGAGAAGAACATTATTTTTACCCGTTGACTTTATTTTTAATCACCGGAGTTAACGGTGCATTTTTAACCGGAGATTTATTTAATCTGTATGTTTTTTTTGAAGTGTTTCTTGTGTCCTCTTATGTACTGATCACTTTAGGAGGTACTCGGAACCAGCTGCGGGAATCATTGAAGTACATCATGATCAACGTAATTTCTTCCGCTTTTTTTCTCGTAGGTGTTGCGTATTTGTACGCTGTAACGGGAACATTGAATTTTGCTCATTTATCAGTTCGTGTTGCTGAAGCGGGACAAGATGGATTGATTACGACAATTTCTTTGTTGTTTTTAATTGTGTTTAGTTTAAAAGCAGGTCTTTTTCTCTTTTATTGGTTACCTGGTTCTTATAGCGTTCCACCTGGCGCAATCGCTGCTATTTTTGCAGCACTTTTGACAAAGGTTGGTATTTATGCGATTTTTCGGATGTTTACCCTCATTTTTTATCACCAGCCACAAGTCACCCATATGGGTATTGGTATTTTAGCAGCTCTAACAATGATTCTTGGTGCAATGGGAGCAGTCGGGTATCGGGATTTGAAAAAAATATTAACATACAATGTCATTATTAGTGTAGGTTTTATTTTGATCGGATTAGTTGCTTTTACGGAACAAAGTCTTTTGGGCTCTATTTATTATTTAATCCACGATATGATTATAAAAGCTTTAGTGTTCTTGATCGGTGCGACCATTATAGGGCTTACCGGAACAAGCAAGCTTAAAGATATGAGTGGACTGATTCGTACACACCCGGCTTTAGGTTGGATGTTTTTCATTGCTGTATTGTCTATGGTAGGAATTCCTCCATTAAGCGGTTTTCTTGGAAAGTTATATATTACGAAAGGAGCATTTGCAGCAAGCTATTTTTGGTTAGGAGGGTTCGGATTATTAGCGAGTATATTCATTCTTTATTCATTAATTAAAGTATTTATGGATGTCTTCTGGGGAGAAACGGTAATGAGCGAAGATGAGGAAAAAGGAACAACAAAAGGGGTAATGTTACCAATTGTTTTATTGACAGGTATCAGTCTTGCGCTCGGACTCGGTGCTGAAGGAATCCATGAGTATGTATTGATAGCTGCAAAAGGTTTACTTGATCCAAACCAATATATTTTTGCCGTACTGGATAAAGGGGGGATTTAATTGCCGATTCAAGTGTTAATGAACTTATTTATCGCCGGGTTATGGATGTTTTTACAGGATGAAGCGAGTTTCCTTACTTTTTTCAGTGGTTATTTAGTAGGTTTGTTCATTTTATTTTGCTTAAGACGTTTTTTTCATAAGCCATTTTATCTTTTTACCTTTCTTGCTATAGGAAAATTGTTTCTTATTTTCATATATGAATTATTGATATCAAGTCTTTTTGTTATTAAACATATCGTAAGACCAAAAGTAAATATCAAACCGGGGATTTTTCGCGTGGAGACGGATTTAGAGGGAGATCTTGAAATAACTTTATTGTCTCTGCTCATTTGTTTAACACCGGGTTCGGTCGTGATGGAAGTAACACCGGATGCAAAGACCTTGTTTGTCCATGCACTGCATATTCCCGAATCAAAACCATCCGTGCTCAAATCAAAGGCGGTTTTTGAAAAGGCGATAAAGGATGTGACCAGAAAATGACGTTTGAAATTATTATGATTGTATCTTTATGTTTATTAACGTTATCTATTTTGGCCAATATTTATCGGGTTGTAAAAGGTCCTTCAAGTGCTGACCGTATCCAGGCTCTCGATGCAATCGGTATTAATTTAATTGCCAGTATTGCTGTTTTTTCCGTTCTCCTGCACACCCATGCCTTTTTTGATTTGATTTTGTTGATTGGCATTCTTTCTTTTGTCGGAACCGTTGCTTTTGCGAGATTCACAGAAAGAGGTATGGTAATTAAGCAGAAAGATGAAGGGTAAAGTTATTTCGGAAAAGTGGTTATACCAAGGGCATTGAAGATAAGTCCGTTAGTATAAGTATAATCAATTGAAAGAGGTGATATTGTTGCACGGAAGTGATGAAGTAATTGCCGCAATTTTTATTCTTGCCGGTTCCATTATTGTGTTTGTCAGTGCTATTGGGATTATCCGCCTACCGGATGTCTATACTCGTTCACATGCAGCATCAAAAAGTTCGACATTAGGTGTGTTAAGTACATTAGTCGGGACATTACTCTACTTTTTAATTTCTGAAGGCTATTTTAGTATTCGGCTCATAATGGGAATATTCTTTGTGTTTTTAACAGCTCCTGTTGCTGCTCATCTCATTGCTCGATCGGCCTATCGTAACGGAGTACCACTGACTGAAAAATCGATTGAAGATGAGTTAAAAAAATATTATTTTGAAAACGAACTGTCAAAAAAATAAAGCAGGTTAAACATAATGGTTACCGCCAAAAAGCCCCCTTTTTTAAAAAACTAACGTTCAAATCACAACACATTGTGTTTTGATAAATACTATATTGGCTCAAGTCGTTTGGGTACTAATCACATAATTATTCAATGGAAATTATTTTAATAAAAAAATACTTGAATATCTATTGACAATTTTTTTAATAAGGTGTCAAATATAAATAATAAATATTTGCTTTAAAGGGGTAAAGTGGTTGGCGCGCAAAGGGGGATTTTCAAAATTGAACTTCAGCAACAATAGAAAAAGATGGGAGAGATGTTGATGACTTTACCTGCGATACTTGATGCTTCGGAAATGGGAATTATTTTTGCGATTATGGCACTCGGTGTATATATATCGTTTCGTGTCCTTAATTTTGCAGATTTGACGGTGGATGGCAGTTTTGTTACCGGCGGGGCTGTTGCTGCGGTAATGATTGTAAATGGTTATTCACCTATATTGGCATCATTGGCTGCATTGATTGCCGGTTTTTTTGCCGGATGTATAACCGGTCTCCTTCATACGAAAGGAAAGATCAATGATTTACTTTCCGGAATTCTCATGATGCTGGCCCTTTATTCTATTAACTTACGGATTATGGGGTTAACACTGGAAGATGGTGTTTCACGTCCGAATATTCCGTTATTAAATACAGACACCATTTTTACAAAAGTTGGGGATTTTTTTAACTCAATCGGACTTGGCGATTACGGAATTTTAATTTTTATGATCATTGTCACATTGATATTTAAATTTTTAACAGACTATTTTCTTAAAACGGAAATTGGTTTATCCATCCGGGCAACAGGTGATAATCAACGAATGATCCGTAGTTTTTCAGCAAATACAGACGGCTTGATCATTTTAGGTCTCGGTATTTCTAATGCATTTGTTGCATTTTCCGGTGCCTTAATTGCCCAATACAATCAATTTTCTGATGTTGGAATGGGGATTGGGATGATTGTGGTCGGGCTGGCATCGATTATAATTGGTGAAGCTATTTTCGGGAAGAAGACGATCGCCCGCACAACTTTAGCTGTTGTATTTGGTGCAATTATTTACCGAATCTTTATCACGATTGCATTAAATCAAGGGATCTTGGATGCCAGTGACCAGAAGTTAGTTACTGCGGTTATCGTGATTTTGGCCTTAGTCTTGCCGAAACTAATCGATAAACAACGGGAGAAAAATCGGAAAGCAAAACACAAGCTTCAAGGAAAATCGAACAGTAAAGCAAACGGGGAGGGTGAATCTGTTGCTTGAACTGAAAAATATTAAAAAGATTTTTAATGAAGGAACATTGGATGAAAAAATCGCCCTCGATCACATTAATCTATCTTTGGAAAAAGGTGATTTTGTCACAATTATCGGGAGTAATGGCGCTGGGAAATCAACGTTAATGAATATTATATCAGGTGTGCTCTCTCCTGATCTAGGTAACGTAGTCATTCACGGGAAAGATGTAACGAATATCCCGGAATATAAACGTTCCAAATTGATTGGACGTGTGTTTCAAGATCCGATGGCAGGAACCGCACCGTCCATGACGATTGAGGAAAATTTAGCCTTGGCCTATTCGCGAAATAAAAAACGGACACTTAGTCTCGGGGTGACAAAAAAACGAAGAGAATATTTCCGCGAATCGTTGGCCTCATTAAATTTAGGATTGGAAGATCGCCTGAATGCCAAAATCGGTCTTCTATCCGGTGGGGAACGGCAAGCAATTTCTTTACTGATGGCAACATTCACGGAACCGGATATTTTATTATTAGACGAACATACCGCAGCCCTGGATCCGAACCGAGCGCAGCTAATTACGGAACTTACGAAGCAAATTGTAAAAAAATATGGCCTTACTACGCTGATGGTTACTCATAATATGCAGCAAGCTTTAGACTTAGGAAACAGATTAATTATGATGGATAACGGTCAAATTATTTTGGATATTAATGAAGCGAAGAAAAATCAACTGACGATTGATGATTTATTAATAGAGTTTCAGCGAATTCGCGGCGAAAAGCTCGTAACCGACCGGACATTATTAGCGTAAATGAAAAGACATTAAGGAAAGCATGTGCTTGACTTGGTGTCTTTTTTTGTACGTTAAGAAAGTATAAATTTCCAGCAAAGAAGCGAATTCGACGT
>NZ_JAJCHL010000085.1:0-13206 GCF_020554505.1 Caldibacillus sp. 210928-DFI.2.18 | reverse complement strand
TAAGGCAACGGACTTTGACTCCGTGATGCGCTGGTTCGAATCCAGCTAGCCCAGCTGTGCGGAAGTAGTTCAGTGGTAGAACACCACCTTGCCAAGGTGGGGGTCGCGGGTTCGAATCCCGTCTTCCGCTTCAAATATGGCGGCATAGCCAAGTGGTAAGGCAGAGGTCTGCAAAACCTTTATCACCGGTTCGAATCCGGTTGCCGCCTCCAATTTTGCCGATGTGGCGGAACTGGCAGACGCGCACGACTCAAAATCGTGTTCCCAAAAGGAGTGTGGGTTCGACTCCCACCATCGGCACTGAAAACATTGCAAAATCAACACTTCTAACTGTTTTGTTAGGAGTGTTTTTTCTTTTTTTCTAACAATTTTTTAGCAAGTAATCGAGCGTGATTTAGTTTATTACCTAATAATATTATTACATATCTTAAAAGGCGTAAACTCCCCACAATTTTTCTCTAAAAAATAGACACTGGATTATTATTTTCTCCAATGTCTATATAACGTGTTTCCACAACTTTCCCGATTTAATTTTAGATATGATTGATATATCTACCCCGAATATTTTTGCTATTTCCGTTTGAGTATGTTCTTTCATTGATAACATTTGTTTAATTTGTTTTACATCATATTCATTTAATTTTGCTCGTGGAGTAAGCCCTTTTAGATGTTCAATTGAATTTAGCCCAGTTTTGATTGCATGACGATTATTTTCTTTTTGGGTAATTGCTTCAAGGTTAGCGATTCGATTGTCCGTTTTTACCCCGTTTTTATGATTAACAGTTAACCCAATTAAATTAACTCCAGCTGCTGTTAAAATAACCTCATGCACCCGATAACTTTTGTATTTTAATTTGATTGATAAGTACCCATTTTTAGTGAGCCATGCTTTCCTGTTCAAAATTAACCCACGTTCAACATCAATATTTAAAAGATCAATGTATTCCTTTAAATGTTCATATCGTTGTTTATTCATTTAATCTCACCCGTATGTTATATACAAAATTCCATGAGATTTTTAATTTCATTTAAAAAATATTTTATTTTGTATATAACAAGATAAACGAGTATTTGCATTTCCTCGGTTTTATATATCGTTTAATGTATTTCATCATGAAAAAATTAGAAACGTGTAGGAATTAAAGCTATAACGTCTGGCACGAATTTATGTATATATGAAAATAATTAGAGATTGAAATCACCAATGGAGGCAGTTATATAATGGAACTAACAAAGAAGGACCTTCCCACAAATGATTGAATTGGCAGTTCAATCGGGAAAGTCCATCCGCAACAAAATATATTGGTTTAGTTATAGTATATGATATGTTGCGAATGGTCTCAATCAAAATCTTATTGTATATTAATATTTTTTGATTGATGGGAAGTTCCTTCTGCCAAACAAATTTTGGAGGAGGAATTTTGTTATGCAATTTATAAAAATGAGTAACGGAAAAGATGGAAATGAAATACTAAAAAATGCTGGGGTTACTAATTTTGGGATATATTTAAAAGATTTAATGAAAGGCAAATACAAAAAGTTGAACAACAACCAACGAATGATCTATTTTGTGTTATTGGATAAAATTAAATTGTCTTCTGAAAGTTCATTAGATGTTTATAATCAAAAATCAAAGAACCCAAAAAAATATGTCGAAGGAAAGAAATTTTATGATGAAGGAACGGAAGAAGTATTTTGTAAAATATCATATTCCAAATTATCTGAAGAAGCGGGTTGTAGCATTAGCGCTGTTAGACGTGGAATTGAAGTGTTGGAAAATATCGGTTTAGTTAAAACAAAAAATATAAACGAAGGAACGGAAAATGAATATAAAATATATTATGTTGCTTTGCCTGAACCTGAAACAAAACAAACAACCAAGATAACCGCTTCAAAAACCGAACCTAAAAAACCGAACCGTAAAAAACCAATGAAAAAAGACCGTATTTTAAAGGTGAAAAAATATTGGAAAGATAACCCGTTCGCTACACGGTCGGAAGTTCGAAAACAATTTCCAAACATTCCAAAATCCACGTTTAGTGATTACATGAAAAAATTAAAAACGGAAGGCTTTTTTGATGAATTGGAAAAGATTAAAAATCGTATGAATGAACAAAACATTAATACAATCGAAATTCCAGATGACCCAGAATTAGATGATTTATTTGAATGATGATTATTTTAGCACCTTATATAACGGGTGCTTTTTTAGTTCGATTTTTAGGTGTGCCGATAAGAACAGGGGAGTTCGGGAAAAACCGAACCTATGCCGAAAAAGTTCGGTTTTTTATAAAAAGGTTCGGTTTTTGGTTCGGAAAAGCCAAAAAGAGCAACTAATAATACATAAATACTAAGAAAACCATAAAAAAACTAAAAAATAAATTCAGCCGCACCGGTTCGGTTTTTAATAGTGGTAGTTCTAAAAGACGATTAGATACGAATTACTGAAAAATTGTAGCTAAAGCTGCTTAAAAACCGAACTTTTAAAAACCGAACTTATAAAATCAATTCATGCAATCAATTAAACCTCGTTAGCATTCCCTCAATTAATCAAGTAGCAATCAATTTCCTCAAACGATAAAACAATTTGAATAAAAAACATCATTAAATGATTTAGAACACGTTAGAAACGAAATACTGCAATTTTAGCTAAAGCTGTTATTTACTCAATTATGCAGAGTTTTATTAGCGTTGGAAATATAAGCACCCAAAATAAATGGGTGTTTTTTGTTTATGTAACAAAATAAAAGAATTGATACATAACGAAATCTATTAGAAACGTGATAGGAACAACACTTAGCACGTTTTTAATAGTTTTGGGCAATCAAATATGTAACCTATCAAATATCAATGTAACATCATATGAAATAAATTCAGAATATTCCGTTAAAAACCTTGTTCTGGCATGGTGGGTTGATATAATGACCATGACTTATATAAGACCATTTCCCTTATTTCATTCAATTAACAATGAAAGGAGCGGAGCGGCTAAACAATGCGAAAAAAACGAGATCCACGAAAGCATTATCCAGTAAGCTATTGGAAATCAATGACTCAAACATCATTAAAAAACTTATTTAAAGCATTGGAAGAAGAAGCGAAGCGGGAAGTTGAAGAGAAACGTCAAATTGAAAAAATGATAAATGGGTGATGTTATATGGACAATAAAAAAACATTTCCAACTTGGGAAGATATAGAAACAATTATCAAAAATCATGGTAAATATATTGTTCTTACATCACGAATGAAAAACGGAAAATTAAAACCTTATCTTTTAGGTCCATACAAAACTAATGATGAAATCGAAAAACTTCAAAAAAATCACAATATATCCATTTTAAAAGTATTTGAATTAGCTTCAAAAGAACATGAACAAATATTGGAATATTTATCATCTGTTGAAAAACAATGAAAAACGAGGTGGAAATCAAATGATGAGTTGGTTTAAAATTGATGGATTTAAAAATCGTTTAATTTATTTTGATGAAGATACCGTAGTTATCGAAGTAATCACCCGAGATAAAGAGCATTGTTACAACATCATGATAGATAAACACAATCTACCAAAAATCGTTGAAGCGGGGTCTTCCGTTCATATCATGAACAACACTGGAAGATATCCGTATGCTTACCTCATATTTAAAAACGGTTTTGGGAAAAGAATAAAACTTGATAGATTTATCACAAATTGCCCGCTCGATAAGGTGGTAGACCATCTCGACTTCGATACTCTGAACAATCGTGAAAACAATTTAAAAGTATGTACGTTTGGAGATAATTCACATCGAAAAAGATTAACTGGAATTAGAGGAAGCAAATTTACAATAGCTAACAACAAAAGAACCCAAAAAAGCGGGTGATAACAAATGACTAAATATGAAATGAGACTGAACGACTACAACGAAAAATGGGAAATCTACCGAGTCTATCAAATTGACCAAGTTAAATACCGACATCATTATGGCTATTTTAAAACTTATAATGAAGCGAAAGAAAAAATCAATCAATTAAATGCAATTCATGAAGGACTAAAACAAGAGCAACAATCAAAATCAAAACATTCAAATTTAGCTGAACAAATAGGTCACAAAATAAGAGTTGATGTAAAGCAACATGGGTTATCCATTCGACAAATAGCTGATAAATACAACATTTCATCAAGAACAGCACGAAAGATAAGGAAAAAGGTAATTGAAGATGCCAATTAAATCTCCAAAAAAGTACCCATAAAAAATCATGGAAATGTTGATAGCTCAACAATTATCAATGGAAGGGGTGATATAAAATGCCAAAAAAGAATGATGATTTTATTTATTCCAAAGACATGAATTTAAAAACCAGAAATGATGTTAAAAAGGCATTATCCAGAGTTGTAAATGGATTAATGACTGGGAAACTAACAAATATATCAAGAGCAAAGACCATCATTTATGCTTGTGACGTATTATTAAAAGCATTCAAACATGATGATGAGTTTGCCCAATTCAAAGAACAAATGGAAATGGATAAGAAAATCTATGAATATGAGAAAAAGCTTATGGAAATTGAGGAATACCTACGAGAACGGGGGCTGTAGCATATGAGTTTGAAATCATTATTATCATTTGAACGAAAACTAAAACGGATTGAACGTGCAACCATTGAAGAGAACCAAGTTAATGTATCAGTATTTGCTTATTCTCCATCTGAATGGAATGTAAATACTCAATCATTTGAAGATGAAATCAATGCTGAATTAGGATTGGTAACTGCATTTAAGGGGTTTGAAAAATATAAGGAAATCATTGAAAAAGCGTCCAATTTACATGAAGCACGTTATTTAGCACGACAAAACAACATCAATCTTACAGTTAAACCGTTAACAGACCCTTTTGATGAATGGTAAATCAGCCAAAATTGTATGTTCCAAGAGGGGATAAGAACCTAAATCTATTAAAATATCACCTTTACGGGTGTTAAATATAAATCATGTAATCATTTAGGAGGTATTATTTCAATGCCACGAAAAACACGGAAGCAAATGCTTAAACCTAAATCAAGAAAACGTAAAAAGCGAAAGGAGAATGAAAATGACCCAAAAAGAAATGCTCGCTGATATTTTAGCGAAAACATTAAAGCCATATTTTGAACGATTAGAAAAAATTGAAAAGGAATTGGCACAATTAAAGTCCTCAAAAGGAGGTGAATAAATTGCCGAGAGAGCTGAAAAATGCAGACATTGACTTCGTTTCATATGTCGATAAACCAGCTAATAAACGAAAATTTTTAATGACCAAATCAAAGGAGGAATTACAAATGGATATTAAACAATTACAGAAGTTATTGGAAGATGCTATTAAACCATTGGAAGAAAGAATTGCACGAGTTGAAAAAGCTCATGGATTAAATCAATCTCAATCAATCGTAAAATCACAAAAACAATCAAATGAAGGTGGCGTATTTGATGACCTTTTCGAACCACGAAAAGCCAGCATTGAAAAGTTCAACCAAGAAACACAAATCTATCAATCATTAGATGACCGCCTTGGACTTCCAGAAGTTGTTGAAAAAGAGGAAGATGAAGACTTTGTAGCAGGACGTGATTTTACAGATGTTCACGGGGAAAGAACTTCCCAAAAAATTAATGGAAAGCACAGTTTTCTCGATTGGGATCCAAACAAAGAAGAAGATGAAAATGCACCAAAAAATTATTATTAAAGCGGTGTTATTTCAATGAATAACCATCGAACGCTTAATAAAATGAAATCACTAAAAGGTAACCATTCATTACAGTTGAAACATCAATTAGACCGTGGAAAATACAATCCACGAACTCGAACATGGGAACAACCTAAAGACCCGAAAGATGTTAAAAAAAGGAAATGCTTTTTAATCATGCCCATGATGGTTAAAAAGTAAAGTTATTATTGATTAGGGCTCAATAATAATGGTATCTCAAACAAAGGAAGTGGCAATAACAGCCGCTTCTTTTTTAGTTTTCAAATGTAACAAAACATGAAAATTGATACATTACCTATTAGAAATCGCATAGGAACAACATTCTTGATAATGATTGATTTATAAGATGTAACAAAATGAATGTTTAATCTACATATGAAGTAATAAAAAATCAGAATTTTCTGCAAAATAACCTTCACTTCCATTTTTAGATGATTTAATATCTAACCAACGATAAATATTACCTGATAATAAAACTAAATGGGAGATGATTTAAAATGATGAAAACAAAATTAACTGTGGTATCTAAAAATGCCAAAAACAAAAAGGAAATCACTATCATTGTGGACAACGAAAACAAAACTGCTTTCAACGAAACTACCCAAAAGGAAATCAAACTCGACTCAATCCGTAAAAATTATGAAATTATCGCAGAAGAACCTGTAATTGAAGAAAATGCTGTTGAAACAATCGAAGAAACAGCACCAGAAACAAATACTGACGATACTAACGAAGTTAAAAATGATGATGAAGTAAAACACGTTGAAAACGAAAAATCAAATGCTGACGAAACTAACAACGAAGAACAAAATGAAGCTGAAGCTGAAATGGAACCTTTCCCGTTCGATAATGTATCAGTGGAAAATGATGGACACGAAAAATTCGGTAAAATCAAAATTGTTTCATTTACTTACAATGGATATTCTGTCAGCTTTCACTTTTTCGCTGACAAAAACAACTGCCTAAAACTAATCAAACGTGGCGCAAAAGTTTGGGCAACGGGTGAAAATAAAATGGCGGCTAATACAACATCAATGAAAAAGGCATTAACTGAAATTGGTATTTTAGACGAAGATATGCAACGTGCAAAACAGACTTTATTGAAAATCAAAAATGGCGGGTTAAAATAATCCGCCTTCACTATATCAAACTATCAATAAACGGGAGGACGATAACATGGATAAGCCAATCATTGAACGAATTTCATACTATACTCGAAAAGTTGCGGAACGTGGTTCATTGCATCCATCTAAACCGATTCCCAATAACTACAAATATCGGGCGGAACGGTTGCTGAAATATAAAAATATGTTGAACGAACTCATTAGAAATCAAAAATAATGGGCAATCATGCTCATCATTGAACAATATTCAAAATTGGAGGAATTGAACATGAATAAATTATTCTCATTGTTACTGGATTATGGTTACTCAATCGAAAATGCTACAAAATTGGCAAAAGATAAAGAAGTAATCAAATTCATTGATTACCTAATTATTAGCGGAAAATACGAAATCATGGAAGATTTATTTGAAGACCCTAAGTTCCATGAAGGATTGGAATCACAATTAGAAAATCCAATAACATTTGCTGAAATGGTTGGGTAATTATGCTCAACCATTCACAATAAAAACGGGAGGAAATCACAATGAAACATATTTTATCTTTAATGGTTGAAAAGAAACAATTAGAAAATCAATATGGTTGGCAATCATGTTTTGATGTTCCAGAACAATACGACAAGATGGAAAATCTATCAGTTGAAATCATGAACAATCTAAAAGAATACGAGAAACACCATACAGATATTTTGGCAACTAATTTATATGATGTTTTGGACACGATTGCTTTTGAAATCGTAAATGGAAACATATCAGAAGAAGCTGAAGTTATGTTTTATACCCAAGATGAATATTTGGAAACTTATGTATTAGGCAATTTCAACGAAGAACAAATGGAAGTATTTGATAAATTATTTTATTACATGAACTCAGACGACCGAGCTGGGTGGTTGAAATCGAATTACATTAACAATGATCCAAACGAATACACAGATAACCTTGTGAACTTTGTTGTAGTTGTCATTGAATAACATTAGGAACGGTGTAGCTCGTTTGCTACGCCGTTTTCTTCATCAATCAATATAAATACATTCAAAACAATTAAAAACCGATAGCAACGAAATTTATTAAATTCTAAAATGGGAGATGATATATTATGGCAGTACAACCAATCAGAGAAAAGGATAAAATCGAACAAATGAAAACCGTATTAATGCACTCATCATATAGGGATTATTTTCTGTTTTGTTTTGGCATTAATACTGGGCTAAGGATAAGTGATATTTTGCCAATGAAAGTGAAAGATGTTAAAGGTAAAACTCATATCATTTTAAAGGAAACGAAAACACGAAAATCCAAACGGTTGAAGCTTACTCCAGTTGCTCAACGATTGGTAGAAGATTATGTTGAAGGATTGCATGATGAAGATTACCTATTTCCATCTAAAAAAGGTGAAAAACCAATTTCACGGGTACAAGCATATCGTGTTTTAAATGCAGCTGCTGAAAAAGTCGGAATAGGTGAAATCGGAACTCATACATTGAGGAAAACATTTGGTTTCCATTTTTATCAACAATATAAAGACGTTGTACTACTCCAAGAAATATTCAATCATTCAGCACCTTCCGTAACCTTACGATATATTGGAATAAATGATGATATTATGGATAAAGCCATTGATGGTTTTGGATTATAGAAATTTGATTGAGTATTGGATAATATTACCATATAATGAACTCGAGGTGGAAGTACATTATTAATACAATTTGCTAAAAGTTCGTCATTTACAGCAGAACACTCCTTTTTCTTATGGTTCGTCTTTTTCTTTACGGTTTGTTTAAACGGTTATTCTCGAGAAATGTGTCCATCATTATTGATGGGCTATTTTTTTTTATGCAAAAGAAAAAAGCACTTCCCAATATGGAAAGTGCAATTCAATGAGGAATTGATTTTAAAAGCAAGAAGACGCAAGAAGACATTAAAAAACCATTGCTGATTCAATTAGATTATATAATATTTATTTGCCAATTGTTAGAGATTAATTTGTATCATTTTATGAAAATCTACCATTTGAAATGTTACATATAAAACACGACAAAACAGCGAGAACTGTTAGAAACATTGAGCTAATCAAGTTTTTTAAAAGGCTAATCATGTATCAATTCTATCATTTTGTTACATAGCAAATGTAAAAATCCCCATTTTTATAGTACAATTAAATGAAGTATAATAATGGGGGGAACAAATAAATGACTTTAACAATCGAGCAAGAAATTCGAGAACTGGCAGACAGATATGCAACTCAATTAGAATTAAAAGTAAAAGAACGTGTAGAAGATATGAACCAAGATGATAAATCGCATTATTTGATTTATCGAGTGTTAAAAGTAACCCTTGAAGAAGGAGAATTAATTGATATTTACCAAAATAAAGGACGTTTCCTTTACAAATATGCTGGTTCATTCCTCGAAGAAGCGGCTACATTGTGTTTTGTTCATAAATTTGGAGAAAAAGCACAAAAGGTAAGAATACCTAATACTCGTGGACAAAGACCAAAAACTTTTGAAATTGATTGTTTAGTAGATAACAATGCTCATGAAATCAAATGGAGAGACGCAACAACTGACGGAGACCATATCACTAAAGAACATACCAGAATTAAAGTTATTAAAGATGCTGGTTATGTTCCTATTCGTGTTATGTTTTATTATCCAAATAGAGCACAAGCTATTAAAATCCAACAAACATTGGAAACATTATATGAGGGAGTAGACGGGTATTATTTCTATGGAGATTCCGCATGGGAATATGTTAAAAATACTACAGGGGTAGATTTAAAAGGTATCCTTACAAAGATAGCTGATGAAAACACGAAATAAGGAGGAATTATTAATAAATGACAATATTATTAGGCGACTGTTTAGAACATCTTAAGAATATACCAGAAAATAGTGTTGACCTAATTTATTTAGACCCGCCATTTTTTACACAAAGAAAACAAACTTTAAAAACACGAGATAACTCCAAAGAATATTCATTTGATGATAGCTGGGACTCAATCTCGGATTATGTTCAATTTATGAAAGATAGATTACAAGAGTGCCATAGAGTTTTGAAGAAAACTGGTTCTATATTCTTACACTGTGATAAATCTGCTTCCCACTATTTGAGGGTAGTATTGGATGAAATCTTCGGAATGGATAATTTTCAAAGTGAAATCATATGGACATATAGAAGATGGTCTAATTCTAAAAAAGGTTTATTGAATAATCATCAAAATATATATTTTTATAGCAAATCTAAATCATTCAAATTTAACACGATTTATACCGACTATTCACCAACAACTAATTTAGACCAAATATTGCAAGAACGAGTTAGAGATGAAAATGCAAAATCCAGATATAAAGTAGATGAAAATGGACAAGTTGTTTTGGGCAAAGAGAAAAAAGGTGTTCCATTATCAGATGTCTGGAATATACCGTTTTTAAACCCAAAAGCGAAAGAAAGAACTGGCTATCCAACTCAAAAACCTATTTTATTATTGGAACAAATAATTAAAATTGTAACTGATGAAGGAGATACCGTTTTAGATCCTTTTTGTGGTAGCGGAACGACTTTAGTAGCAGCTGATTTATTAAATAGGAATTATATCGGTATTGATATTTCAGAAGATGCAATCGAGCTTACAAAAAAACGTTTGAACAATCCAATAAAAACGACTTCTCATTTATTGAAAAAAGGTGAAAAAGAGTATATAACAAAAAATGAAACGGAAATGGCAATACTTAATAGTTTAAATGCTCTTCCGGTTCAAAGAAACAAAGGAATTGATGGATTTTTGCGAGAATATTACCGAGAAAAACCTGTCCCTGTAAAAATCCAAAAACCAGATGAAACATTTGAAGAAGCACTGAGTAATTTAATTTATGCAAGTAAAAAGCGTAATTGCATTTTAAAAGTTTTAATTAAAACAAAACACGAAGATAATTTAATGGACTTCATTACACATGAACAACCAGACGAAAATCTTATAGTGATAGATAGTTATGACTTAGTGATAAAAAATTGGATTAGATATAATGGGAATGTAGATGAATTTGTTACCCAATAAAAAAGGAGACGCCATTGTTTAGGCGTCTCTTTTGGTAACTATTTTCTTTTACGTTTGAATGATGATTTATTAGATAAACTCTCCACTATAGAAATATCATCAATATCTTTTCTTAAATCATTTCCAAATAAATTTACATAATGGTTAGTCATTGTTAATGTACTATGCCCGAGTAACCGTTGTAATCTTAGGGGGTCACCACCTTTTTTAATGTAATTTGAAGCAAACGTATGCCGAAATTTATGGATGGATGTTTCATACACTCCACGAGAAATATTATATTTTGCTATGGTTGATTGTATTGAGCGTGGTTTTAATTGTTCTCCTTTTTCATTAGGAAACAAAAAATCTGTATTTTTTAAGCCCCAAGTAACAATATATTTTTTAATGTTTTTAATCATTGTATTAGATATAGGTGAATAATTGATCTTTCGATTTTTATTGGTGTATAAAGTAACAATTCCATTTTCTAAATCAACGTCTTTTATTTTGATGTTTATTACAGTTGATAATCTATTTCCAGTATCTAATAAATAAGATACGAGCAACCAGTTTCTCCATTCTACAAAACCACATTTTTTGAAATCAGGTGGTGCTAAAAGCCTTTTTATTTCATCTTCCGTATATGGTTCTTTTCGTGGCTCATCAATTTTTATCAACTGAATTTTAAAATCATTGAAATAACCTTCATCCATGCACCAATAAAGGAAAGCACGAGTATGGCGGAGATAAGTATTTATTGTAGTGTCTTTGATGTTTAATTCAAATAACCAACGTTTGAAATTTTCCAAAACCGTTTTGTGTATGTCCGAGGGGGAGGTAAGACCCTCAAGCTCAATAAATTTGAAAAAATGGATAAGATTGTTGTCATAAGATTTTATTGTTTTGGGCGAAAGGTTTTTAGTCTTATTCTCCAACTGAAATTCATTGAATAAATCTTTAATAGTCCTCCATTCATTAGTACGTCTAAAGCGTGTTTTCCCCAATTTATTACATCTCCTTTTAATAAAATTTGATGTAATAAACATAATCAAGCATGAATTACTTGCAGAAAATCGAAGAAATTGAGGTTAGAGCTGTGATTTATCAATACTTTGTCCTCATAAGGTGGTGGGTGTTTGACTCAAAATCGTGTTCCCACAAGGAGTGTGGGTTCGACTCCCACCATCGGCACTCATAATATTATTGAAGAGGTTTAAACTACTTTAGTAAAGTTTAAACTTCTTTTTTTTATGCCTAATAGATGACTTGACTTCGAGTTGTGGATTTTAAGTCTCTATATTAAATGTGATGGTGTGGGGAAGGTTACTAAGATTTCCTGAAAACTATGTATGAAAGAATGAACAAGGAAGGGAAACATAGAGCCGTTTTTACTAGCCTATTTTCCTTCAAAAATTAGTTAAAAAGATACATAGACCATATGTTCGTATTTGTGTTATAATTATTTCAGCAATTAGTTTGGTAATCTCAAGGGTGGTCAGCATTACCCCGTAATGGAAGGGGGCGATGCCTATGATGACAACGTTTCAAGCTTTAACGCTAATGATCGCATTTGGCTGCTTGATAGTATCTGTCATATCTCTAATAAACAAAAAGTAATCCACCCTTGAGACCGTCAGCAACTTTAGGTGGATTACTACTTATTACGCTGATACCCTTCTTGTAGGGACCAACGATTGCTTCGACCGTGAGTGTTACCAGCACCCACGGTCTTTTTTAATATATGCTATTTATTATCTATATTATAACTGAATTTACTTAAACTGACAAATGGTGATCGAAAAATCGCTCACTAATGAAGAGGCTAAAATTTTTGCCTAAAAATAATTTGCTCATACTGTAATCTTTTTAAATAAACTCTTAAAAATCCCTCAAACTAATTAAATACTCATAAAAATAATTGTAATTTACTATTCCAAAAAATAAAAGAATTATTGACAAATTTTAAGGGTGCTTGTCATCTACTTATCAGTAAACTTAGAAGTTGGATGTGTTACAAAAGATATAGGGTATCTAAGTATAAAATCACCTGTTTGCCCTAAATCCTCTTCGCTTGGTCCTAAAAGTTTATTGACCACCTTGACCAAACATTGCGAGTGCACCAAATAATACAGCGCATATTCCGCACGTAAATTTTTTACATTTTTTATTTTTTTAAAGCTCTTCTTTGTAGAATTGAATGATTATCTAAACTATGGAGAAAACGAGGGAATTTTCATGTCAGATCAAATTTTAACCTTACATGTGGGTCCGTCTTAGCTTTTATCCAAACTGTGTGATGAAATAGAACTCGAAAAGACCATTAATGATTT
>NZ_JAJCHL010000084.1:0-13218 GCF_020554505.1 Caldibacillus sp. 210928-DFI.2.18 | reverse complement strand
AATAAAACTAATCCCAAGTTAATTGCTTGTATTTTTATACTTTCTTATACTAAAAAAAACGGCTTATCCGGGCCACGGTTCTCCATCCGCAATCATCCTATATTTTTTTAAGGTTAAAAAAACAGCTTATCCCCTTCCTGCTAGGGATAAGCCGCTTTCTTATACCGTTGCTTCTTTTTTCCTGTCGTATTCCTCACCAATTGCAGCTAGTCTTTCTCGTATTTGTTCTTCTGTCAACCCATGTTCTTTTACATACAAGTTTCTCGGATGAACCCGGCACTCATGGGAACAACCCCGTAAATATTTATGTTCATTTTCCTCAGAGCAGAGAATTTGTTTGTTACAGTCTGGATTGGCACAATTAACATAACGCTCGCACGGCTTTCCGTCAAAATAATCACGACCAACGACGACATGTTCAACTTGATTGATCGGGACACTAATCCGCTCATCAAAGACATAGCATTTGCCATCCCACAGCTTTCCCTTTACCTCAGGGTCCTTTCCGTACGTAACAATTCCACCGTGAAGCTGATATACTTCTTCAAATCCTTCTTTTTTCAGCCAACCGGAAAATTTTTCACAACGGATTCCCCCGGTACAATAAGTCAAAATCTTCTTCCCTTGAAATTTTTCTTTATTTTTCCGAATCCAGTCAGGTAATTCACGGAAGGCTTTAATGTCCGGACGAACTGCCCCACGGAAATGACCTAAATCATATTCATAATCATTTCTGGCATCGATAACAATTGTATCGTGATCTTGCAACATTTGATAAAATTCTTTTGGTTTAAGATAGTTTCCCGTCAATTCAGTCGGATCAATATCTTCATCTAAACGGAGACTGACAATTTCCTTTCGATGGCGGACATGCATCTTTTTAAACGCATGGCCTTCAGCTTCATCAATTTTAAATACCATATCACTAAAGCGGGGATCTTTTCTTAATGTATCCATATAAAGATTCGTTTGTTCAACCGTACCCGATACCGTCCCGTTGATTCCTTCATGAGCGATATGAATTCTCCCTTTAAGTCCTAATTCCTTGCAAAACTTCAAATGCTCTTGTGTAAAAGTTTCCGGGTCTTCAATCGGAACATATTTATAATAAAGCAATACTCGATAGTCCATTTTGTATTACGCTCCTTACCTAATAATAAATCACTGTTAATCATTTTAACACAGTTTATATGTTGTTTATAACTATATGAACTTAAAATCTAAGGAAGATTTTCCCTGTTCCATCATCTTTGTTGTGATTGAATACGGGAGCGTGCACAAAACTTGGCACCATTTGTTTTTAGCAAAAATAATGGTGCATAGTGATTAATTGGGTAATCCTTCATATTACAACTTTACGGGGCCTGTAACAGGTAGTTTAAATAAAAAAACCACTATACAATGATGGGTCACCTGTTTGTACAGTGGAAATCAAATTTTACATTTAATTATAGGTCCGAACTAATTTTAACTTTCTTCTTTCCTTCATCTTTGCCTTTTCATCTTTCCAAACAATATAGAAGAGAAAGAAATTAATACCACCGGCTAACAATAGCCAAGAAACAAGCAGGACTTCACCCTTTATAATCGATCCGAGTACACAAACGGTACAAAGTAAGCCGACAATGAAATAAAATCCTATCAATACTTTACCCATTTCGCTCCCCCCCTGTTCATCATTTTTACAAATTTTTTAACCATAGTTCAAATTTTATTCAATTAATGTTCACAAAATGTTCATATATTATTTTATTCTACAATACCAGAATTTGAAAGGGTTTTCAACTAGTTGAAGAAAAAATTTTTTGACAATTATCGACTACGGAATTTTTGAAAGGCAAAGTTTTTCCTAATTTCTCCTTTCTATAAGGGAATTTCCTTATTTTTAAAAAAATAAAAGGGAACATTATATCCAGGAGGTGAACATGATGAAAAAACTGATCATTACGTTTCTAACATTATTTTTGATTTTTCCTTCTATCGCTTACGGTCAGACTACATACACAGTTCAACCCGGCGACAGCATGTGGAAAATTTCTGTTCGGTTTCAAGTAGGGCTGAGTGAACTAATCAGAGCAAACCCGCAAATTAAAAATCCGGCTCTCATTTACCCAAACCAGAAGCTAACGATCCCCCAAATTTCGGAAAAAAATGTTGAGGCCCAAGTCGTTCAATTGGTCAATCAAGAGCGGGCAAAAGCCGGTTTAAAGCCACTTATCCATAACTGGGAACTATCGCGAGTAGCCAGATATAAAAGTATGGATATGAGAGATCGCGGGTATTTCTCTCATAATTCACCAACATATGGGAGTCCGTTTACAATGATCAATAACTTTGGAATACGTTTCCGCGCTGCCGGTGAGAACATCGCTCAAGGACAAGCAACCCCTCAAGTGGTCGTTACTGCTTGGATGAACAGCCCCGGACACCGCGCCAATATTTTAAGTACAAACTTTACAGAGATCGGTGTCGGTTATGCTGCGGGAGGTCCCGGAAGACATTACTGGACGCAGATGTTTATTAGGAGATAGTGATTTAGAAGCGGTTGTACAACTATTTTCAAGTTGTACAACTTTAATTTTATGGGATGTTCAAACTGAAGATTTATATGTATAAATCCGGTTTGTATCAAAGAAAAAGGGGTGAACGAACGGACTTTTTCGTTGACTTGTTAAAACTTGTTTTATATAATAAGTATAGAAATTAAGTTGCAGTCATAAACTAATATACAGGATTTTAGAGGATGGAACAGGCAGCCATCGCCCTTGTTGGAGATGTGGGAGGGTCACCCCACCTAAGTCCTGTAACGAAATACCGCCATAGCATAAAAGCTATGGCTTTTTACTTTCTCTTAAACTTTTTCAATGTACCTGCAGATTGATAAACGTTAAATTTTTCATCAGTAATTGTGTAGATAGAACGAGCATAACAAATACCTCGAGCACTGGCCCTTAAAGCTACCAATACATTTTCTTGTTTTTCCTCATCATAGTAAATTTTGATGTATTGGATTGAGTCTTTTCTCGGGTGTTTAGCAACATAATCCGGATTGTTTAAAATTTCAGGTATCTTTTTTCCATATTTTGCAAAAACTTCCGGATGTTCCTTCTTCATATGCTCAATATTTGTTTTTCCCAAAAAAATGGGAGTATCTGGATCGAGTGATAACCTCAAGATTGAAATTACTGCATCATCTATTTTCCCAACCTTCCCTGGTTTCAATAAATTTCCCCTGCCTTGACCAAATTGCGTATTTTAAAAGAACGTATTTTATATTATAAGTCTTGTAATCTATTTATATTATGCCGAAAAATGGTAATAGAATAGTTTATTCCTTTCATATCAATATTATTCTTAATCAACTTAACCTTTTATCTAACTCCTTTCAATAAACCAAAGAAAATACTATTGTTGATCAATATCTCTATGAATATCCCCCATTAGTTCTTTCATATGGATTATGTACTACTCAAGTGAATTTTATAATTATTGCATCTTTTATTGTTTTAACAGGGATATTAAAAAGGTGTCAAGAAGAAAGGTTAGGTAAAATCGGACTACTGTATGAATCCGGTTTGTATCAAAGGAAAAGGGCTCCATCTTTGGAAGCCCATCTTTCATATGATTTGTTGATCTAATATTTCAATTTCGCTACTTTTTGCCTTACTTTTTCAATATTAGCCATCTTATTATCCCAACACGCTTGGCTCAAGTCAACCGGATATAGCGTTGGATTTAAAATTCGTTTATATTCATCCCACAGCAGATCAAGATTTTTCTTTACATAATTTTGGATTTCCTTAATCGTCGGCAATTCATAAACGAGCTTACCATCCACGAAAATATTTTTATGCAAATCAACTGCTTCAAAATTAGTCACATATTTACTAATAAACGTATGTACCGGATGAAACATTTTTAACGGCTCTTCCTCTTGCGGATTTTCCCAGTCTAAAGTAATGTAATCTCCTTCTGACTTGCCATTTTGTTTATTAATAATCCGATAAACTTTTTTCAAACCGGGTGTTGTTACCTTCTCCGGATTCCCGCTTATTTTGATCGTATCGATTAATTTACCGTCTTCTTCAATCGCAACGAGTTTATACACAGCTCCTAACGCCGGTTGATCAAATGCTGTGATCAATTTCGTACCGACACCCCAACTATCAATTTGTGCACCTTGGGCTTTTAAATTAATAATTGTATGTTCATCCAAATCATTAGAAGCGAATATTTTTGCTTCCGGAAAACCGGCTTCATCAAGCATTTTTCTTGCTTTCTTAGATAAATAAGCCAAGTCGCCACTATCAATACGAATTCCGACAAAACGAATTTGATCCCCTAATTCTTTGGCCACACGTATTGCATTCGGTACCCCGGATTTTAACGTATCATACGTATCAACAAGAAAAATACAATTTTTATGAGTGCTGGCATATTTATGAAAAGCGGTGTACTCATCATGATAAACTTGAACCATGGAATGTGCCAGTGTACCCGAAACCGGAATACCAAATAATTTTCCTGCCCGCACATTACTTGTTGAATCACAGCCACCGATGACTGCAGCCCTTGCTCCCCAAATTGCGGCATCCATTTCTTGCGCCCGTCTTGTCCCGAATTCAGCAACCGGTTCATCCCCAACCACTTGCTTAATTCGAGAAGCCTTGGTGGCAATTAATGTTTGATAGTTCACGATGTTTAACAGGGCGGTTTCAATTAATTGTGCTTCTGCCAAAGGTGCCTCGACACGGATAAGCGGTTCATTGCCAAAAACGATTTCACCCTCAACAACCGAACGCAAGGTTCCCGTAAATCGAACTGTTTTAAGATACGTTAAAAAGTCTTCCGGATATCCTATTTCCCGTAAATAGGCTAAATCACTCTCGGTAAATTTGAAGTTACTTAAATAGTCGATTACTTTTTCGAGTCCGGCAAAAACAGCATACCCGTGTCCAAACGGCATTTTACGAAAAAAAACTTCAAAAACCGCTCTTTTATTATGGATACCGTCTTCCCAATAAGACTGCACCATATTGATTTCGTACAAGTCGGTATGTAATGCTAAGGAATCATCGGTGTATTTTCTATTCACCTTGTTTACCCCCAATTTACTATTTGTTCACAGTTTCTCAAAAGTCTTTACTTTTCATTCGTAATTATATTATACCATCATTATCCATTATCTCTACAATTGAAATATGAATAAAAAAATTTGAGTGTTTGGGCGTTAAGGCAAAGCAGAGCCGTAGTTCACCAAGAAGTTTTTTTGGTTGCTATGTAAAAAAAGACATGCTTATTCAACAGTCAAGCCTATGCTTTCGAAGCTTTCCTTGTGCACTTTTTCACTTACCGCAACAAGCTCTTAATGTATAAGAAAAAGATGCCTAATGGGTTGGACATCCTTTTGGTAAAACAATATTAAGGTTTCAAAAGAACTTTTATACAGCCATCGGTTTTTGTATCAAATACCTCATAACCATGTTCGGCTTGATCGATCGGAATAACATGGGTGACAATATCAGCCGGGTTAAACTCCCCTTTTGCAATGAGATTATATAAGTAAGGCAAATAATGGATGACCGGTGCTTGACCGGTACGGATACTTACATTACTTTCAACTTTTTTCTTAGCTCCGGATTTGCAGTTTCCGTAATCGCAATCGCATAATTTCGCACACCGGTTTTTACTGTTGTTAAAAATTCCATCGCGATCGCGGAATCCATTTGATCAGGCATTCCAACCGCATTGATCGGGTCTAAATAATCTTGTAACATGTTTTTTCACCTCTATTGTAATTTTGCATGGAGATAGGAATCTTGAAGTTCTTTTATATGTTTCATTGTCATTTGGACATCTTTTTCCATTAATGCCCGTAAATCTTGATCAAAGACAACACCTTGCATGAGTTTTGACTTCAGTAAACAGACGGTCTTGAAGTTGAGAATTTCATGCGTATCCATCGTTTCATGAAAAGCTAACTGTTGTTCAGTCATTGTCTTCACCTCTAAACACATTTTTTTCTAGTATGGAAAATTGAACATCTTTTCATCAGTTGAAACATTTACCAAACTCGTCAAAAATTCCTATGTATGAGAATCGTTTTTTTGCAACATAGTATGAAAAAGTTTGTTTACGAGGTGGGAATATGAATAAATTTTTAGCCCTTCATGAAACATTGGAACTTCATGAACTGTTAACCTTCAAATCGCTATGCTTATCAAAATCAACTTTGATGTCCGGACTGGTTCAGGACGAGGAATTAAAAACAATTTTACTGAATGATGTTAAGGCCGGGGAAGAAGGTGTAAAACGTTTAGAAAACTTGATTAGATGGGATGGGCAGTAAAGATATTGAATCTTTCAGCCTATTCAAACACGTTAAATGGAGTTAAGGTGGTGAGAAAATGCTTGAGTTTCTTAAAAACATGATGGGGATGAAGGGGATGACCGATCAAGTCATTGCCACGGATTTTCTAATTTCTACAAAATCAGGGGTAATCAATACCGCTTTAGCACTCACAGAATCAGCGACACCGGAATTACGGGCGGAATTGGAAAATCAATTATTTCAAGCAATTGATACTCATGAGCAAATCAGTGACTATATGATTGCAAAAGGTTATTATCATCCTCGGTCATTAAAAGACCAATTACAAATCGATGTCCAAACAGCCAATACAGCAACAAGCTTGGCGAAATCAAAACAAAATTCGTGAAAACAGCTATTTGGGATTACCCTGCATAACTGCAAGACTTTAGAAGGACCCTGTAGACTTAGTTTCTACAGAGGTCTACTAGCTGTTGCTAAATTCCAATAGTCGTTTCCGCCAATTCAACAATAAAACCCAAATTTTCATTAAGAGGTGTACGGAATTCTGCAGTTCGTACCCGGAATTCTACAGTACACCCCTGATATTCAATAGGAAAGGAACTGAATAGCCTTTTTACATTTTTGTTTTATTATCGAGTAAAAAGCACCCGATTGGTTTCCCTTAATTCCTTTATATTGGCAGCTCCTATTCCAAACATCGCCATTTGTAATTCCAGTTCTCGTGTCGCCATGACTTCCATTACGGCTTCCGGTGATTCAGTCGCTTGTTTTAAAATCGATCTGGCAATGCCGACATGATTAGCCCCGAGCGCAATCGCCTTTGCTGCATCGACACCGGTCCGAATGCCACCGCTTGCAATGATCGTTTGTTCCGGTAATTGTTCCCTGACGGACATAATACATTCGACCGTAGGAATTCCCCAATCACTGAATGCCTCTGCAGCTTCCTTCTTTATTTTTTCTTTGGAACGGAATTTTTCTACTTGACTCCAAGAAGTTCCCCCCGCTCCGGCTACATCAATAAAAGACACACCGACTTCGGTTAACCGTTTTGCTACATCGCCGGCAATCCCCCAGCCTACTTCTTTCACACCGACCGGTATATTCAAACCGGAACATAATTTTTCAATTTTTCCAAGAAGGTCTTTAAAATTCGTGTTTCCCTCTTGCTGTATAACCTCTTGAATACTATTCAAATGCAGGACAAGAACATCGGCATTAGTAATCTCAATAATTTGCTTACATTCATCGACACCGAAACCATAATTGAATTGAACCGCACCTAAATTTGCAACAATTGGAATATCGGGGGCATATTTTCGTAATTGAAAAGAAGCACGATGGTCTTTACTTTCAATTAGTGCCCGAGTAGAACCAAGCGCCAGCACCCATCCCCGCTCTTTAGCAGCAATCGCCAAATTCCGGTTAATCGTCTCTGCCATCTGAGCCCCGCCTGTCATGGAACTAATTAAGAACGGTGATTTAACCGGCTTCCCGAAAAAACTTGTAGCTAGCGAAATTTCTGCAAAATCAATTTCCGGCAAGGCGTTATGAATAAAACGAACGGACTCAAATCCGGTGGTAATTGATGTTCCGGTTACTTTTTCATTTAAAACAATTTTTATATGTTCAGATTTTCGCTGATTGATCTCATGAGACACACCAATCACCCTCTTTCCAATATATTTATTTCAAAACTACTCAAATGGGCGGGCTCCTGTATACATCCGATTTGTCCAACTAACAATCAGATTTCAAAACTATTCAGATAGGCCGGCTCCTGCATACGTCCAGTTTGTCCCGCTAACAATCAGATTTCTGCTGGATCGGCTCCCTGTTCAGAAATTTGTAGTGACAAAGGGAAAATGCCTGACTTCTTCCATTCATCGGTAAGCGCTTCAAGCAATCCATCGTTTTTTACCAGCGCAATACCGCAGTCGCCACCTCCTGCTCCTGACGACTTGCCACCTCCGTATTTATTGGCAATATCGATTAATTTTTTCAGCTCCTTTGTTTCAATCGCAAAAGAAACATGTTCACCGAGTTTTTGTAAGGCCATTCGATTTTTCTTGATCCCATCAATGACACCTTCCACACTCTTTTGCAAAAAACTTTCCAAGATACGGGTAACAGCATCCGTACTTTCCTTTAAAAAACGTTTATAAACAGGAGGGTTGTCATTTCGTATACGTTGAACCGTCTTTACCATCGATGCCGTTGATGCCGCCTTTTTCGTCCAACCGACAGCAAGATGCATCTCAATAGGCGGCGTTAGCCTTTCTATATGAAGACCCGGCCAGTCCATTTTCAACAAATCGCTTAAACTTGTCCCTTTTTTTAATTCTTGGTTCAACCATTCCGGACGAAACATTCGATAATACAGCCATCCTCCATAGGTTGACGCGGCAATATCGGCACAAGAGCCATTCCCTTGTGTTTGATAATTAGCAATGGCGGATAATTTATAGATCCATTCCTTTGTCGGTCTAATATTTTCCAACTTATAAAAATTTAACAAAGCCGTGATTACCGTAACAACAATCGCAGCACTCGAACCTAAACCGAATTTCTTTCCGGAATCATCGTCAAGTTCACTTGTTACTGTCAATCGAAACGGCCGAGGGAGGGTCCCGTTTTCCTTCAACAATTGATAAAAAATAGATAAAGCATTTTTTACAAAAACTAATTTTTCATCTTCTTGATTGAAAAGGACTTGGCCATCTTGCAAATTAAATTGAATATCCGGAAAACCGATTTGCGGAAGAGAAATGGTATGAATCGAGTCTTCCTCAATAGTTCCTTTCATATATCGATTAACAGCGATTACGATTGCAAACTGATTCGGCTCAAGCACGGCATATTCTCCGGCAATAAATAATTTGCCGGGAACTTTCACATGAATAACCGATTTTTCCATATATCATCTTCCTATCTTAACAAACATCCGCTTCTCCAGTAGGTAAAATAGTAACCCCCGGACCGGGATGACAGGTGAAAATCTTTTTAACAGAAGGGATTTGCTTTAATTGATCATACACTTTTTGCTCATCTTCCGGCAAACAAAGTACTTTCACATTCGGGCCGGCATCCATGGTAAAATATGCCTCTATTCCTTGTGAACGTATATTTTGCACTGCTTCCATCACTTCCATGGTCGCACTTTGCCAATAATAAAACGGCGGATTTGCTCCTAATGTTGTTGCATGCATTTTTAGCGCGTTTCTTTCAGCGATTTCACCAAGCAGAGTAAAATCACGGAGCTCAAGTGCATGTTTCAATTCTGATAAATCATGCTCGACCGTATCTAACCAGCCTTGGTAAAAAGGGGAAGTCTCTACTGTCCGCTTCATGCCGGCACGACTTAGTACTTTTTTTCTATTCGTGGCTACCATAACAGACAAAACGGCTATTGGAAAATCATCTTCGTGCAAAATCGGAACGGCAAAAGAATCAGAGCCGTCTTCCTTCACCCCTTTTTGCCATTCAACAAAGCCGCCATAAATGGAACGGCAGGCTGAACCGGACCCAAGGCGGGCAAATTGGGATAATTCCTGTGGGTGTAAGTTCAGACCAATGGCTTTTGTAGCGGCAGCGGCCAAAGCAGCATAACCCGATGCGGATGAAGCAAAGCCGGCTGCTGTCGGGACATGATTTTCAGAACGGACCACAGCAAATAGATGTTTTTTCGCGAATTTTCTAATTGCCCTCAAATAGTTCGAAACTCTCTCTGTATCCGTATGATCAGCCTTTTCACCATTTAAAAAAAATACATCTTCTGTCAACTTTTCATCAAACTCCACAGTTGTAACGGTATAAAATGTATCAAGTGTAACCGACAAGCTGCTATTCATGGGTAAAATCAACGACTCGTCCCGTTTTCCCCAATATTTAATTAATGCGATATTCGTATGGGCCTTAGCGGTTGCTTTCAATGTTTTCACCCCATTCTTCACAGGACAGTTGTTCGCTGTCTTGTTCCACTTTAAAAAACCATGTCTCCGTCGCCCCGGCTTCACGTAACCTTTTACATAGCATCGATGCGTGGTCCCCGTTTTCGGCTAACGCGATGATGCAACCTCCCCGACCGGCACCCGTCAACTTTGCACCAAGGGCACCTTCATTTTTTGCCACGTTTACCAAATGGTCAATAGGTTCATCACTAACGCCTAAGTTTTTAAGTTCAATCTGTGCTAAATTTAACAATTCACCTAATCGCGACAGGTCCCCTGCCATCAGTACATCTTTCGTTTCTCTCGTATATAAACCTAATAAATGAATCGAATGCTCGATATGCTTCGGGTCTTGTTTTCGTTTTGCTAAAATACTCGCCACTGCAAGTTTTGTATTCCTAATTTCGCCCGTATCGGCAACAACAAGATAAAAAGGTTTTTGGATGAAGAGCGGTTTTGGCATAAAGCCTTTTTGAAACAAAATCGGAACATCGCTAAACACCGTTTCCATATCAATACCACTCGGATTTCCATGAGCATATTTTTCAGCAATATTACCAAGTGTCTTTAATTTTGTTTTTGTCAGTGGAGTTGCAAAATAATTGGAAAGCCCGCGTACGATCGCCATGGCTGTTGCAGCGCTGGAACCAAGACCTCGTGCGATCGGAATATTAGATATTAGTGTTATCTTTAAATTTGCTTGTTTTTGTCCTAATTCCAATAAAGTTTCATTGATACATAGGGCTAGCCCCTTCATACGTTCAGGAATTCGTTCAAGTGGACCTGTATATTTTTCACTTTCAAATAAAATCTTACCATAAGAATGCTCAACGATACAGGTTGCCGATAACGTAGGAAAAGGAAGAGCAATCGCCGGCTCACCGTAAACAACCGCATGTTCTCCGATTAAAATGATTTTACTGTGAGCTGTTCCGACTGCACGTTTCTCTGAATGATGCAATACAATTCCCTACTTTCAAAAGGATTCTCCGCTACCCGGCTAAAACGGATACTAGCCATGGTGCAGAATATAACACCATAAATTGTACACCAAAATTAACTCCATAGCGACTTAAAGTGCCGGAAACAATCCCGATTAATAAAACACCGGCAATATTTAGCCAGCCTGCATCCATAAATGCAAGCAAGAAAACAAGGGCAACAAATAATCCCAAAATGGCTTCATGGGGAATCCATTTAAAGACAAAGGCACAAATTTCATTGGCGTATTTAATAATAATGACATATGTGAAAAATAAAGAAATACCTACACCTATGAAAATCGCCCAAAGAAAATCAGTGAACGATAAAATATGATGCAAATTATGATCCAATGTGAATACAGGCGGTGCATTGAACAACGGATTGGCAGGGCCGAGTGCCACGGAAGAGAGCGGAAAACCTAAGGCAATCAACGGGATTAGTGACCCGGCAATATAGGTAGCATTTGCCAGAGCCTCCATACAACTAATGGCAAGGGAGGATCTTTTCACTGGTTCTTTTTCTTGTTTT
Organism: Caldibacillus sp. 210928-DFI.2.18; assembly: GCF_020554505.1. Taxonomy (NCBI): domain Bacteria; kingdom Bacillati; phylum Bacillota; class Bacilli; order Caryophanales; family Bacillaceae; genus Caldibacillus; species Caldibacillus sp. 210928-DFI.2.18. The sequence goes on along the minus strand of NZ_JAJCHL010000084.1, from coordinate 1,422 downwards.
GAAAATAATTCGCCAACAAGCGTCGTCACTCCAACCGCACTGAACATAAATGTAATGGTACCGAAAAGCGATGCAATTGAGCTCATCCCGACTTCCTTTTTTGTTAAAATTTTAAATGGGTTCGGGAATCCTTTCTCTTTTGCTGATTTTTTTAAAATAATTTCTTTATGATGATGGCGGATGAGTTGTTTTCTTCTTTCTTTACTTAATAAGTCAAGCAATGTAACAATGACAGGACCAATGGTAATACCAAGAAAAAAAGAGATAAACACATTTTTATTTTCCGGTACAATTCCAAGGTCCCAATATAAGTGTCTTAGTCCTTGTATCAGTAAAGCAAAGGGGATGATGATGATCAAAGACAACCAGCGATTCGTTGAAAGTAATGCCAATAAAACCGCCCCGGCAAACAAAATCGGATTGGCATACTCATTGATCCGTTCAGCAAAAGGAACTAATACACTTGCCAATAATAAACTGACCGGAACAGAAACGAGGGTGCCGATTACGGAACCGGACATCATTTTCTTTATACTCGTTTCTGATTGTCCATATTTTTTTAAAACAAGGGCATGCTCAACCATTGGTGTCGCCATCACGCCACCGGGTATCCCGGCAACGGCTACCGGCACCGAATCGGTTAATTTATGAGCAATAACCGCAGCCATATAAAAGGTAAGGACGACAATTGGTTCAACACCGGCCAAGACAATGGCTAACGTTATCGGCGCAATCACTGCCGTTTCATCTGTACCGGGGACGATGCCAATAATTGTATAAATTGCCGTACCGAGAATGGCGGCAATAAGCATTTGTATAAGTAGATTTACATCCATCTATTTACCTTCCTCTGTTTCGATTAAATTCCGTTTTGGTTTTATGATAACACTGCAAATAATAAACCCTATTAATGCACCCGACAATCCAAAGAATAACGGTTTAGGCGGATCATTCGGAGCCAGTAAATAAGCCCCGAGGGTCATGATACTGCAGATAATGAAAGAAATCACCAGGTCTTTAATGCTTACAAAATCCTCCCACACTTCCACATATTCGGAATGGTCCTGTGTTTTTTGGTAAGTTGGATCGGCTTTTGATTTTGCCATGTGCATCTCCTTTCCGGAAAAACATACTGCTTCTTTTGGTAGTTTCAGTATTTTCCACTATTTGTATACAGCTCGTTTAAAGCCACTTCCATTATAGTGATATTGATAATCGTTTTCAATTATTTATTACAGAAAGAGCCGGGTATTTTGGGCTAAACTATTTGGGGGAAATAAAAAGCACAAAAATGTTCTTGAGACACGCTCTATTAGACAATTTTACATATAAAATGCACCAATTTGTCCATGAGACTCGTTCTATTGGACATTTTTTCGAATAAAATGCAGCAAACTGTCCATGACAACCTCTCTATTAGAC
>NZ_JAJCHL010000083.1:0-13485 GCF_020554505.1 Caldibacillus sp. 210928-DFI.2.18 | reverse complement strand
AAATAGAAACTACTACCCTTGTAAGTCATCAAATGAAGGTGGTTTCCACTCAAAACTGCGAATACCCGATTTTATAATCTTGATAGATATAATGCGAGTTCTCTTATCTTTTCATCAGTTTTTTCCTTTATCTCATCTCGTCTTTTATTAGGCGAATAGAATGTATCTCTTTTTATAATATGGTCAGAAAGATTGAGTAGTCCAATTGCTTTTTTATTAAACTTCCTCGCAACAGCTAGAGTTGTAGCTGTTTCCATATCAACCCCTATATGACCACTTTTAGCCCATTTTTGAACCATTTCACTTGTTTCTACCATGATTGCACCCGTTGTAAAGACGGTTCCTGTTACATAACTATATCCCCTGTCTTCACAAAAGTTAATTGCTGTCTCTATAAGTTCTCTATCAGATTGTACTGTTTGTTGGTCTGGTAGATACCAATGTGAAACACCATCTGCCATTTCAGCAGCGGTTACAATTAAAATATCACCAAACTGTACATCATGAGATAGACCACCAAAGTATCCCGTCTGAATGAAAATATCGGTTCCAAGAGATGCAAATTGATGACATATTACTGCAGCACTTGGACCTCCAAATACATTAGCAAATCCGATTCTTTGATTATTTAATTTCCCTATAATTGAATTCCAATGAGGTGTCCATATATCCTTAACAATCTTATCTTTCCATATCGTTAGGTTTTTTTCATGTTCCCAAGCACCATGAATAATAAATGACTTTGGAACATCCTTTTCTTCTATATTAAATGCTTTTAGCCAATCTTTCTTTGTAAATTCACCGTATAATTTCAAGATTATCACTCCCTAGATATTAATTTGTCCTCAGAAAAACTTAAAGTTTCTAATGAAGTTTATTCCATCAGTCCGTTAGCCAAGCATGAAGCGAGCTTCACCACAGATGTTGGGGTTAATTCGTTCTTCCATAGAGGCTTAATAGGAACCTAAAAAATTCGTCTGAAGCTCTTCCTCTATCACCTTCATAACCTTGTTATCCAAATAAACTTTATAAGCCTTTGCCTTTGGTCTAGAACTAACTATATGACTTATGTTTTGTTAAATATAATGGATGGCAACTCCGTCATCCGCTGCAATACCAGCTTGTATGTCTCCAGAATAAATTAGTTTATGATACGAAGGTCTTCTATCTGACTCTCCATCATAATGCGGACAATTACTCCCCTTTAGAACTTAGAGGCATCGATACCGATATATTTCCGATTATTTGAACATGGCAGCCACTAAAGTAGTACCTACTGAGGCTTCGCAAAAGAACCCCATCACATAGAAAACAAGTGGCTATAATCAGCCAACTAACTATAAATTTAAATACCTTTTCAGTTCATCGTAAAAATTCTCTCTAGTACCGATGAAAACAATATTTATTAATTCTCCTTCATTGTTAAACTCGACTTTATAAGTTAATTCGTAATTCGTTTTTTGATGATAAATGTCCAAACTCCTAAAACCTTTCAAATCCCCTTTTTTTGCTACACCCAAAATTGGGTTCAATCTTATGCTCTCAATATCCTCTAACATTTTTCTGTACAGAACACTATCAGCTCTTTTAATCTGCTTTAATTGCTTTTTTGCTCTTTTTGTAATGTCGAATGGAAGTCTATTCCTCATCCTAGTCCTCCGAATCTAGTAGGGTATCCAGTTCTTCTATACTGTTTAACGGTTTTTCATTGGCAGTATCCTCAGACATTCTTCTAAGAGCGTTTGGCAAATCAGCCTTGATCTTCTCGAACATAAAAATCAATTCATCGCCTTCATATCCCTGGCTTACTAAATCCTTTAAAATATCGCTTGAAAAATCGATATACTCTTGTTCAATTGGTCGGATAATGATTTCTTTACCGGTAAACTCAACCAAAGCCTCGTCTGACAAATTTAGTGCCTCATAATATTCTTTGGGAATACTGATTTGTCTTTGTTTTGATACTTTGACTCTTTTTTGTCGTCTAACATCACTCATGGTATCCCGTCCTTTTTTTTCCAATGCTGTTATTACCATAAATTATGCCCCCTTCCATTAAAAAAATACAGCTTTCTTAAAAATTTACTTTATAAAGTAAAGTTTCTTTATTTCTTTATATATTTATTATAAGGAGTTATCCACTCAATAGCTATAAAAATCATTACTATCCCCCAATTATGGTATAAACCACTTTTAACTGCAATTAGCTATGAGGATTTCCGCACCCGACCAGAATTTTAAAAGGGATTAGGGGAACATATATTGATATATATTTTGTTAATATGACAAGGAAAATAATTTATCATCTTTATGATGACCGAGGCTGTGATGTAATCGCCTCAAACAAAGAAGATTTACGTTCACTTTATGAGGAACTCAATGATTGGATTTTGGACTATGACCGCGAGAAAATTAATAAAATATTCAAATAAAAAATCGACCTTCTTATTCATGAAAAGGGCAGGGTTTTTTTTCCCTGCTCCTACAAAAAATCCGGGTTTGTTGCTTAGCACAGTTTTGCCGTCTATTAATAAATTTCCTTTTAAATGATGTTTTTTGTTAAAGCAGATATATACCAACAATTCCGCTTAAAATGGATAAAAGGATGACCGAACCAGCAACAAAGAACAATACCTTTTTCGGATATGACTTGGCAACGAGCAATAAGGATGGCAAACTGACCGATGGCAAAGCAAGTAACAACGCTCCGGCCGGCCCTCCGCCAAGACCAAAGGACATAAACGTTTGAATGATTGGTATTTCCGCAGCAGTCGGAATAACAAAGAGCATTCCTGCAATAGCAAACCCGATAATAGCAATCAGGCTATTGGCATATCCGTCAGTTATTCGAGGAAAAAGCCAGCCTTGAACCGCCCCCATCACGAATACGGAGAGAATGTAAGTTGGAACAATATATAAAATCATATTGCCTATACTTTTTGCCCATTTTGATAGAAATGAACCATTCGCCTCATTCTCCGCCTTTTCAATCATTTTATCAATATCCACTGAGGTTACGTTGGGTGCAAATCGATTGGCCAGGAAACTCACCCCAAAGGTTAAAATTATTCCAAACAAAAGACGAAGCAAGGTGAACTTCCATGATAAAACAAATGTCATAAAAATCAATGTTGCCGGATTTAGTGTCGGATTCCCAATCCAAAATGCAAGACTTGCACCAACAGAAACATTTTTCTTACGCAGTCCCACTGCAATTGGTGCTGCACAACAGGTACACATCATACCCGGCAAAGAGGCGATTCCTGCAACACAAGTACTGCCAAAATTTGTTTTTCCTAATACTTTTAACAGCCATCCCGCCGGCAGTAATACTTGTACGAGGGAACCCAGCAAAATACCTAAAATAGCTGCTTTCCAAACCGCTTGAAAATAAGCAAAAGTATAAGTCCATGCACTGTCCCATGATACAGACGGCGAATTCATGTGATCCCCTAAAATTGAATTCCCAATCGAATGGGAATGCGCCGCCAAAATTGCTTTATTAAAATAAGGATACCATTTGACATATGTCAATCCGACAACCGTAATGAATATAAAGAGGATTGTATAAATAATGGTCTTTCTTGTATTTGACCTATGTGTATAAATTGTAATATTTTCTTGAGCCATTTATGATTGCCTCCATAAGTTAGATTAGGTCACTTATGAATTATATCACAATAATAAATAGACTCTAGTCTAAAAAGCGGATTGACATTATGTTGAACTATTTTTACAAGAAAAGAAAGCAAATATCCATATTTAGATGATAGGAAGCAATTAAATCTCCAACTCTACTCTTATAACAGCGCCCAAAAGCATAATAAATTCAGATTAATTGATGGTCATATTCCTGAAAGCAGCTCAGAAATTGTTATAGACAAAATATTACAGAAAGATTACTCTATTGGGGACACCATCAAAATTGATAACAATCAATTACGAGAAAAAGAATATAAAGTAGTTGGATATGTAGAATCACCTCTCTACATGAATAACGAAGAACGTGGAATGACTACGATTGGCGACGGAGAAGTTGACGGATTTATTTACATTCCTGAAGATGCTTTTGATTCAGAATATTATTCAATCATGTATGTGACATTTGATAGTTTGGCAAATAAAGACTTTTTCTCTGATAGTTATAAAAACAGCATAGAAAAGAAAGTCGATAAATTAGATCGCCTATTTGATACCCGAAAAATTGAACGAAAGAAAGAATTGCAAGATAAAGCCATTTCCGAGTTAGAAGTTCAAGAAAAAACAGTTGCAGAAAATGAAGCGAAACTAATAGTTGCACAAAAAGCATTATCCGATGCCAAAGGTCAACTAGAGACACAGAAGGAGCAACTAACTGCCCAAAAAGAGCTAGTAATTAGTCAATACGGACAAAGTGTTGCAGACCAACAATTTGCAGCAACAGAAGAACAAATAGCAAATACAGAAAAACAATTAAATGATCAACAACAAACATTAATTGAAAATCAAGAGAAAATAAAGGAAGCAAAGGAAAAAATCGAAGCTGCAAAGAATGATATTAAAGAAATGGACACGCCTAACTATTACAAATCAAACTGCTACACTTTATGTAACGAATGACACAAACAGAATAAAACAATTTTTTACCTTCAACCGTGAGACAAACGATTCGAAAGTAAAGTTGGGAAATGATGGAGCGATTATTAGTCAGCGCTTGGCAAAAATTTATAATGTAAAAGTTGGAGATCGTTTAACTATGCAAGACGCTGAAGGGAATAAATACAAGCTAAAAGTTACCGGTATTGTTGAAAACTACCTTGGTCATAACGTCTTTATGACAGAAGATTACTATAAAAATGTAACAAGTAATCATTTTGTTTCAAATTCATATTTAGTCAAGACTAAAAATTTGACTAACAATCAAGAAGCTCAATTATCTCAAAAACTTCGTGATACAGATGAAGTCCAGAATACTTCTTTTATTAGTACACAAGTTGAAAAGCAAGATTCTCTATCAAGAAGTCTACAACCAGTCGTATTAATATTCATTGTCTTATCCGGAACTTTAGCTTTTGTTGTCCTATATAATCTAACGAATATCAATATATCCGAACGCGAACGTGAATTAGCCACTATTAAAGTTCTTGGATTCTTTGATAATGAAGTAACCATGTATATTGTTCGAGAAAATGTTATCTTTACTATCTTTGGGATATTAGTTGGCTTTGGAATCGGAAAAATGTTGACATGGTTCATTATAACGATGGCATCATCTGATTTAGTTACGTTTCCGCTAATCATTTCATGGGAAAGTTATCTTATTTCAGCTGCAATGACTACTGTCTTTTCGGCGATTGTTATGGTAGTTACTCATTTAAAGTTGAAACACATCAACATGATTGAAGCGCGAAGTCAAATGAGTAAAATACATATTTTGTTTTGCTGAAAATTTTGATAATTAAAAGCCCCAAGGCATTAATGAAAAAACCTTGTGAGACCGAGTCTATTGGCGACTCCGCGATACGCAGTTTTAAAAGGACGCCCGAACCGGTCTCCCCATAGTGAAAATAATAACTTCTAAGTTCACTTGTTATATTTTTTATAAATACATCACCCAAAGTGTGGGGCACCGGCAACTCGACTGTTTGAATGATTTTCCCACTTTATTTAACGAGTAACGATAAAAAGAGTACCGGCAACTAGCGGTTATTTGAATCCGGTCTTTTAATTAAAATAAACAAGGTTGTAATCAGAAATAAATTAACAACTAAGACGATTATACTTCCTTCAATTTTAAAGCTGCCACCTGATATGAATGGTTTCCCTTGAAACGTACTGTTTAATAGATGTGGATAATCACTAGCCAAGGAAACACCGCCAAAGATAATCGCCCCAATCGTATTTACCCTTTTCAATTAACGAAATAAAAATAACAGAAAATAAAATCAGTATAGCAAATGGCGCAAATTCCCACCATAATCGCATATATGCCTGATTATCCGTTTTTATATCAGGCGTAAAAGAAATGAAAATTACCCATCCAAGAAAAAAGATTACTGTTTTTAAAACCGTACTTACCAACTTTTTCATTACTACCTCTGATGACTGTGTATTTTATTAAGAGCGAGACTTATTATCCCTATTATCCCTATTATACCACCTCAAAGGCATTTGCGTATTTTTCAATTTCACATGGCAATGGCCTATTGACAGCCGTACTATTAAGTGTTACTATATACCAGTACTAAGTAATACTTTATACCAGTCATACAAAGTAGTAATGAGGTGATTGTGCTGGAAAACTTAACGGAAATGCTTAAAGGCGTGCTTGAAGGTTGTGTCCTTGAAATTATCAGCCGCGGAGAAACCTATGGCTACGAAATTACAAGACGGCTGAATGCTCTCGGCTTCACTGATGTTGTGGAAGGAACGGTGTACACCATCCTCATCCGGCTTGAAAAAAACAAGTTGGTAGAGATCACCAAAAGGCCTTCCGATATGGGACCGCCACGAAAGTTTTTCACGCTCAACGACGCAGGACGTGAAGAGCTGCGGAAGTTCTGGGAAAAATGGGCGTTTGTATCATCAAAAATTAACGAGCTGAAGGAGGAAAAATAATGAATTTTTGGGAGAAAATTACCGGTAGCGACATGACGAGGGAATTTAAAATTTTTGAAAAGAGAGTCAAGAAGCTACCGGCTGATTATCAAGCGGCATAGGTAGAGATTAATGCCAATCTTTGGGCGTACACGAATTTCACCGGTCGCAACCTTATGCCAATTCTCGACCGTGTGCTTGGCCTGTTTGAGGAAACGGCGGCGGACGGTCAGCTTAGTTTGTACGTCGCTAAGCGGGCGCTCTGCGCTTTTCTTATCATAATTACCCTCAAAAAACTCTTTATTTAATATACGATTCACTGCTTGATAGGGTTTCATCTTTTTTAGCAATCTCCCTTGTTACTCATGTGGATCGAATGGAAAGCTACTCTTAACCTTGCTCTTGTCCGGTAAGTAATTTCTTACATTTTTTCCAATGCACCCCAACTGTCCCTCAGTCCCTTTTCTCTCCATTAGTATTTAGCCTCCAAAAAGTTATACAGTTCCTCTCTCTATTAGTTTGACGATGATTTCCTTACTGGATATTTCTTCATCTATTGCTTGGAGAAAGAGGTTTTTCCCCATTTCCATTAACGGAATTTCAATGGTGGTTATGTTCATCATTTCGGCAATCGATTCATTATTAAAGCCGATAATTGCTAAATCATCCGGGATCGATCTTTTCCTTTTTTGACAACTGATGACAATTCCCGCAGCAACCTGATCGCTGGTTACCAACAATGCTGTCGGAGGATCCATCATCGTGGTTAATTTTTCAATAACTTTTTCTCCATCCCCAAAATATATACACTGATCAATGATATATTCCGGGCGATATGGCAAATGATATTTTTCATGAAACTCTCGATAGGCAAGTTCTCTCATATGACTATTTGTCCCTGATGTTCGACCGATGCAATAACCAATTTTTCGATGACCTTTTTCGTACAAAAATGCTAATGCTTTATGAAAAACGGTATAATGATTGACAAAGGTTGTTGAAAATTTCCTGCTTTTTATATCCTCACATAAAACAATTGGACCAAATTGTAGATGATCTTCAATGATTGACAAATCGGTTGCTCTGGAACAAATAATTAGCGCATCAATCTGTTTTTGCTTTAACATTTGCAGGGCTTCTATTTCCCTTTCCTCCCGATAGTCCGTTTGAAATAAGACGATCTTATAATTTTTTTTGATTGCCTGATTTGTTATTCCTTTTAGCACTAAAGAGAAATAGGGATGATCAAAATATGGGAGAGCAACACCAATTAAGTTTGTTTTTCCCTTAATCAAATGGACGGCATTTATATTTTTTTGATAATTTGTCATTCGAATTGCATTGATTACAGCTTTTCTTTTTTCTTCACTAACATAGGGATGATTATTTAACACCCGGGATACAGTTGTAACTGACACCCCAGCCATTTTTGCCACATCTTTAATATTTGTCATTTCACCATTCACCTTGTAAAAATTTTTCAATAAAGAAAAAGATTATTATTAGTCTCATTTTAATTTATGAAATGGGTTTCATGTCAATTTTTGCCTGATTTGATTTTCTTTGATTATTTTTTCTTGCTCTGAAATGGATTTCATAAAATAAACTATTGTCAAAGGGGAATCTAACCTCTTACGACAAAAGTTGAGCTATCGGCGTAACGGTTCGTCCGGCGTAACGATAAATTCAACTTTTGCCTCCAAGTAATATTAACATAATGATGTATAATGTTTTGTGCTATGATAAAATATCGTTAAGGAAAAGTTGAAAGAGATGATTGTATGGCCATTCCGAGCGAAAAAAAGAAATATTCATATGCCGATTATTTAACGTGGAATGAAGGTGAACGGATTGAATTAATTGATGGGGAAATTTTCAATATGTCTCCTGCTCCTTCACGCAGGCATCAACAGGTACTCAGAGAGTTAGCTACAGCTTTTTCAGTTTTCCTGAGAGGAAAGGAATGTGAAGTATTTTTCGCTCCTTTCGACGTCCGACTTTTGGCGGATAACAAACGAGACGATGAGATCAATAATGTTGTTCAACCCGATTTATCCATTGTTTGCAATAAGGAAATACTGGATGACAAGGGGTGTAAAGGTGCTCCGGATATGATAATCGAAATCCTCTCACCTTCATCTGTTAAGTTAGACCGTTGGGAGAAATATCAACTTTACGAAAAAGCGGATGTAAACGAATACTTGCTTGTTGACCCGGTTAACAATTCTGTAGAAGTATATCTTTTAATTGATAACCAATACAAATTTCAGGGAGTCTATACAAAAGAAGATACCGTTTCTGTTCATCTTTTTCCCGATTTTAAATTAGACCTAAATCAAGTGTTTGAATAGATAAGTTCAATATTACGATATTAATATTTGCGAGCCTCTCATTATGGAGAAGCTCCCTTATGTGATTGGGCCGATGAATCTGAACCTTCACCTTTACCCAAACGAAATGAGGGTAGGAAAGTGATTATATGTTCTTTTTAGCTCTCGAAAAGTCATGACTTTGTTTCCTACAATTATTTCTGTATCAAGCGGGCAATAATCCAGTTCGAGCGGTGCTTTTCGAAATGTTCTTTTAAATAAATTGATTGCATCTTGCTCATTTGCCGCAAAAATATAAACAACGCCACCACCATCCACCTTCAGTTCAAAGACGTAAATTTTTCGGAAACCGAGCGGGTTTTTTCGAATCAATTCCGCCACTTTATCTTGGTCTGCCTGATTGAAATCGAGCTTTGAAACATCGTCTTCCAGTGAAATTTTATTTTCCGAGAGTAGGTGCTGAATGTAGTAGACGAGAATATGTTCTTCATAATAAAGACAATCCATATAAAATTCTTTCAGTGTCATTCATTATCACCTCATCACTTTTATTCGTTGGATTAAGTTCTGCCCGCTGTTGGTCCGAGGGTGGGGCGAGGGGGAGATTGGTCATGTCCCCGAAGAATGGGCTCAGGTTAGTCGAGGATTCGCCCCCATGACCGAACTGGGCTGTGGGACCTTGTCACCTTGACCTTGTCCGGCCTCACTATAAGACGAGAAAACCGTCCCCTAGCCTCACCTTGACTCGATTTTGCCGGTGTGTTCGTTGTATTTTACGATTACGGTTCCGACCGGGCCGTTGCGGTTTTTGGCAATGATAAGTTCGAGCGAGTTATCGGTAATCTCTCTGTCATAATACTTCTCCCTGTACAGGAAAATGATTACATCAGCATCCTGTTCAATGCTTCCTGACTCCCTGATATCAGACATAAGCGGTCGTTTATTGCTTCTCGTTTCCACGCTCCTGTTCAGTTGGGCTAAACAAATGACCGGTATATGAAAATCCTTTGCCATTTTCTTTAAACCTTGTGAGATTTCTGATACTTGCTGATGCGTATTGCCAAAGTACGGGTTAATCGGCCGAATCAGTGTTAAATAGTCGATAAAGACAACCGGTTTCCGATCCGGATATTCATACATCAATTTTCTGATTTGTGCCCTCATTTCAGGAATCGTTTGTCCAGATTCATCAAATATAATCATGTTCGTTTCATCAAGATTTGCGATAATGGTCGTCCATTTTTCTTTTTGCTTCGGTTTTAAAAACTTATAAGGATTCCGCATTTTAACTCGATTAATATTTCCGGTAGAGGCTACCAATCTGGAAATAATCAGTTTTTCAGGCATCTCCAATGAAAAAAGAATCGGTAAATACCCGGCCCAACCTGTTTCTTTTGCAAAATGAAGCATCACGTCGGTTTTCCCCATGGAAGGTCGGGCAGCTAGAATCGTGACTTCTCCTTCTTGAAAACCCCCTGTTATGTCATCCAATGCTTGTATACCAGTCGTTATTCCTGTCGTATCTTCTTTTTCCTCCCAAGGTGCTTCGTAAATCGCTGCTAATCCTTCAGAGATGGTCGTGCCATTTTTCAGTTTTAGGTTTTCAATTTTTTCCAACTCGTCTATAACCCTAGCACTCTCCCATTTTTCAAAGGTTGCCTTGGTCAAAATCATTTGCGTTTGCTGTTCCTTCCATGCGTCCAAAATTAATTCTTCTACCTCATCAAATTTTTCAAGATCACAAAAGGCATTGAGCTCGTTTAAGTAACTGATACCGCCATAGATTTCTAAGTCCGGAAGCATGGATAAGGCGATTAAGTTAAAATACTTGCCAGCGGAATGAAGCTCCACCATTTTTGAATACAATTGTTTGTGACGTAAATCTTGAAGATGATCTGGCCGAATAACCGTGTCATTAATTAAAGGATTTTCCTGCATCAAACAACCTAGAAACACTTTCTCATGCATCATAATCCACTCACCTCCAAAGGGGCAGGTCCCTTGTCCCATTTTCAGTCGATGTTGTTAAGGTAGGCTGCGGGACCTGTCTATCTATTCGTCTTCTCCGGCATCCATGTCGAGAATAAAGTTTCTTGGAATATCCCGTTCCATTCGGGGTTTTTGTTTTGCGCTCTTGTCCAGTCGTTCCCGATATTCCTTTTGTGCGGCACGAACCTCATTGATGGTTTGATAGCCTTTATCCACCCACCGGCGAAGAATTCCTTCCACGTAACTCCAATTTTTATTCCCGCTTTCGACAGCTATTTTCATCGCTTCTAAAACAAGTTCTTGGGACAAATCCTCACACCACGCTTGTATTTTTTCAAAAAGATACCCACTGATGGTTCCAAACCCGTTTTGTTCGAAAAATGTAAATGGGTTTTGTTCTTCTGCGCGCGCGTGCGTAACTATTACTACGCTTTTTTTCTCTGGGGTAGTCTCTGAAGTAGTCTCTGGTATTGCTTTGGTTATGTTTGTTCGTGCTAGTGCCAAGCTTGCACCCACGTACTGACCAGCTTGCTCACCCGATGTGGTCAAGTTGAATTTATTTTGATACGTGTGATTAGTCAAGTTTGCATCTATGTATTGACCCACTTGCTCACCCGATGTGGTCAAGTTGGAATTATTTTGGTCGTTGTGTTTAGTCAATTTGGTCACCGTTTGGTCAGTGTGATTGGTTATATTGGTGCCAGTTTGATTTGTCGGATTGCCGAAGTTAGCACCATTTTGGTTCGTGGGCTTGCTTAAGTTGGTATCTGATTGGTTTGTCCGTTTGCTTAAGTTGATATCCGATTGGTTCGTCGATTTGCTTACATTTGCATTCGTTTGTTCATCCTTGCCTATATTAGGTTTGTTTTGACCCGTCAGATTGTTCTGCGTTTGGTGGCTCGATGCCTTGCCTAAATTTATTCCTTTTTGACTGTTCAAAGCGTCCGTGTGTGTGCCGTTATGCTGCTCGGTTGGGTCGCTTGTGTCAGTCCGCTTGCTGCAAAGGTCGGAAAGTTGCGCATCCTCATCCATCAGCGACTCCAAATACTCATAATTAATCCGATACCATTTGGTTTTGTCCATCTTGAAACGATTATAATTTCCGGAAACGATTAAACCTTCCCTTTCAAGCTTCCCAATAATTCTCCGGATTGTACTCGTGGACCAAAATGGAAACTGCCTGTGCCAATCCTCGTATGTGTTATATACCCATTGATACCCATCATATGTATGCTTGCTGTCTGCCAGCCAGTAGTGAAGTTGTTGGATAAACAGCGCCTGATTCAGTCCAATCTTTTTCGCTAATGTCGGTAGAACTAAAATTGGACTTTCATTGATTAATAGCTTGCTCATTTTCGACTCCTCCTTGTAATCATCCTTTTATTAGTGTTATAGATTCCTTTTTGCAAAATGAACATAAGATTGTCAAAAATTTTTTGATAGGGAGGGAACAGCTCCATTGACTCATTTTAGAATATCCCGAGAAAAGTAAAACGGCACCTCCCCTAGCGTGTAAAAGGACAGTGCAAAAATAAAAGGGAGCTCATGAAAAACAAGCTCCCACAAAAAATCTTAATCAGCAAATACTAGACATTTTTGACCTTTCATTAGAGGCCACTGAAAAACTATTTGAATAGATTTACTAACACAATATATAGTATGATAAAATCGGGAATACATCTAAATACGGTGCTTAGCGAGATCATTTTTTGCACTTCTTCAGTGGCCTCCTTTCATTATCATATTTTATTTTTATATCAACTATTATTAAATACTGTTTATTTTATCCATTGTTTCTTTTACACTGGTATCCCTAAATGAGTATTATTTATTTATAATGGCTCAATGCTTCACAAAATATCTCTTTACCGAATTCCCCCTATTAGGTTGGTAATAGTAGGGCAAATACGTCCATTTAAATCGCTAATCTTCCCTTTATTCTACCACTCAGCTCATTGTAACTGTTTACCGGGCCAAAAACATTTTTAACAACATGATACCCATATTCATGACACAGTATAGCATTTATGCAAATCTCTATTATTTCTTCTGAATTATAATTCCGATAATATCCTTTCAAAAAATCTTTATCAAAACTAAAAGCATCGCAAATCACAGTCATATCTTCATAGATTGCCGGGGCACATAAGGAGTCTGCAAAATCAACAACTGTTATCAAAAACATAAAACATTGGTTTGTGTATATGCATTAACGATCACCATCATTGTATAAAGGTTCTATATCACCATTTGGAAATTCTTTGACCAATTCTCCATTCTTTTCGTAAACAATATAAGTATTATTGGCCTTAGCATCAATTCTCGCACGCTCACCAGTCATCTTTACCCATTTATCTACCCAGCCAAATTTTCTTTTAGGCACATTCTTTTGTGTTTCCGACATGAAAAACACCACCTTTTACAAATAGTTATCTCTTTCTGAAATTATTTTTCCACCCTTAAGCTCTCATTCAAACATCATCACGCATTTCCTTTCGTGAATATAGAATCTTTCCGCACCTTTCAATATGTTCAATTAAATTTTGATTGGTTAACTTTTCAAAATGGATAATGTCAAAAAAATAGGGAA
>NZ_JAJCHL010000082.1:0-13850 GCF_020554505.1 Caldibacillus sp. 210928-DFI.2.18 | reverse complement strand
AAAAGCTCATAAATCCTTCTCCTATTTGGTTTTTTTGTTTGTTCAGCAACCCCTAAATAATAAAGAGTATTTTTTTAGTAGTTTGCAAGGCTTATTGGTTTCGTCCTTATTTATTGATTTACTGGCTCCTCTTCGTTTTCAATTTTTTATTCCCCAACTTGCAAGTGCACTAATTGGAGGTGCAATAATTGGAGTTGGAGTTGGTCTAATGCTGCGATATAAAACAAGCACTGGAGGAACTGACTTACTAGCTGAAATTATTTCCGAAACTTTTTCGTTAAATATTGCACTTGTAATTATACTGATAGATGGAGTTATTGTGTTGGCAGGTCTGGCTTTATTAAAATTAGATGCCTTCCTTTATTCATGTATAGCTATAATCGCTGTGGGTTTCATAACATCCTTAATTAAAGGAAAATAATCTTTTATGGGACCAAAAGCTAACCTTTATTAAATTCCCTCCATGTTTTACCAGTAATGGAATGCTTAAAAAAGGTTGGTCTCTCAACCAACCTTTTCACCATACTCTTTATTGTTGTTTGTATTGAGGTTCTTCTTGTTCAATTTGTTAAACACGTGGTTCTACATTATTGCTAACGGATTGGGTTTGTTTAGCGGCATCTTGGTAGAGCTGTTTGGCTTGTTGATTGTTTGTACCAAGAGAAACAAAATCGTCCAGGACGAATGCCTAGTCGATTTTGTTTGTTCCTCTGTTATTTAAAGCAAGTCTTTTTCATGGCCATCGAAATTAGAAAAACTCTGCGCTTTATATAGGTAAATGTCTAGACCTTGATCATTAAGGGAGCATAGTATAGCTTTGAATATTTAGAAAGTTAAAATCTTAAAGGGAGTTGTTTTTTACTATGAATAGGGAAATTTGCACCTCTTGTGAAAACTATTTTTGGATAAATCAACTATCACTGTTACCTAATGATTGGCTTCGTACTGACCAGCGTAAATATTATTGCCCTAGATGCTATCCTGAAATCTTAGAAGAACAAACTAAACTTCTTTATTATGAATTTTAGTTCGTTTAGTCCTAGGACTGTAACAAGTTATGCAAAGTTTTTAAGATGAACCATCGTCAAGGAAGTAATCATTCCAATAATACAAATTATCATGCAGGAAGAAAGGAATGCTTTTTATCCTACATATTAAACGCTGCTGTTACAATTAGATATCAATTAAGAAAATAAAAAATGTTCGTTTATGGAACCATGCAAATATAAATAAAGGAAGACTAAAAGAAACAAACCTAATCCTGTTGGAAAGCGATAATCATAATGCAGGATAAGGGCAATACTTAATAAAGTTATTAACCCATATATGTTGTTCATTTTTTTGGAAATTCGAAAAATCAATGTATTTTTATAATTTCAAGCTTTTAAAATAGGGGTCACTTTATCAATAGCTTCTTGTAATTTTTGACTATTTAACTTATACATTTGTTTGGCCTCCTTTGATTCAGTTCCAAGAGCAAACAACTCTAAGTCAGCTTGACATTTTTTTAGAGTTGAAAGAATTAAAGGTCTTTCTTGAGGGGATGCAACTTGTAATTTATCGTCATACAGATCAACCGTTAATTCCCCGTATGAGTTTACCTGCCCAAGAAATACATTTTCAAGGGTAACCCCTAGTTTTTCTAATTCTGTATGTAACCAAGCTCTGCTTCTGCCGATTGTAGCAAGCGGCTCATCGAGGATTTTGCCATCCATTATTATTGTTTGAGGTTCTTTAATTGATGGAACAGTTAAGTTTAAATCTTTTGCTGTTAAAGGCTGATTTTCTTTCTTCAGTAATACAGATAAATCTCCTGTTGCCTCTAAAACTGCAAATTCAACATCTGCTACCTGAAAAACATTCTTTTTCCGGAGCAATTCCAACAATTCATCCGTCGTATATCTTTCTTTTTTCAAATTATCTTCCATAATTTTCCCATCTTTAATAAAAACAGTCGGTTTCCCTTCTGTAAAATCGCGAAAACGCTTGCTTTTCAAGGAGATAAAATCAGCGACAAAGGGGATGACTGCAAATATTCCAATTGCAATGATACCGTGAAATATGTTCCGTTCAAGTCCAGTGGAAATTTCTGCGCCGATACTCCCAATGGTAATTCCAGACACATATTCAAAGAAATTTAATTCAGAAATTTGCTTTTTCCCTAATAACCTGGTTATTAAAAATAAAACTGCAGCAAAAATGATTGCCCTTATTGCAATATCAATCCAATCAGGCATTCGTGATACCTCCTGCATTACTAAATAATTTAAAACCCTTTATATTGACCTTCTTCCCTTTCTAATTCACCTACTCGTTTCTTTAAATCTTGGACCACCTCATGAATAGTCATCATTGTTTCATGCAGGGTACGTTTTGATTCATTATCCTCAGTCCGGAGAGCTAAACTTGATAATTCTGCTTCAACACCTTTAAGGCTGGCAAGGCATTGTTTTACTTCTGAACCGACCGTCATCAGTACATTCTCCTTATCCTTTTGGTTTAAATAATAATGCCCCAATCATTGCAAAAATAATGGAAGATGAGATCCCTGAACTTGTTACCTCAAACATTCCTGTTAGTACGCCTACCAAACCATGCTTTTCAGCTTCTTGCATGGCGCCATGCACAAGGGAATTACCAAAGCTTGTAATTGGGACTGTTGCTCCTGCACCAGCAAAATCAATCAACGGCTCGTATAGTCCAAATCCATCTAAAAGCGCCCCAATCACTACAAGAGCACTTAAGGTATGACCTGGTGTTAATTTAAATACATCAAACATAATTTGCCCAATGACACAAATTAAACCGCCTACGACAAAAGCCCAAAAATAGATCATGTTAATTGGTCACCTCCGTATTCAATTGACACTGCATGGGCGATACAAGGAATTGTTTCATTTTGCTGAAAGGACAACGGTGAAAGCAAAGCACCTGTAGCCACAACTAACATTCGTTTAAATTCACCTTTTTTCATGCGGTTTAATAAATGCCCATAAACTACCGTTGCTGAACAGCCTGCACCGCTTGCCCCTGCAAGAACGGGTTGTCCTTCCCGATAAATCATAAGGCCACAATCTTGGTATTGTTCTTCACTAATAGGAGTTCCATGTTTTTTAAATAGATCCATGGACACTTCCCGTCCGATTTGGCCAAGGTCACCGGTTACAATTAAATCGTAATAAGATGGCTCAACATTTCGTTCCTTTAAATGAGCTTCAATGGTATCAACCGCAGCTGGCGCCATAGCTCCTCCCATGTTAAATGGATCTGTCAGACCCATATCAATCACACGGCCTATTGTAGCAGAAGTGACACGAGGTCCATCCCCAGAATCACTTAATAGGGCCGCACCGGCACCAGTAACAGTCCATTGTGCCGTAGGAGGTTTTTGTCCACCATACTCAGTTGGATACCGAAATTGTTTTTCAACAGCTGTATTATGACTAGATGCTCCTGTTAATAAATATTTCGCTCCTTTTGTATTCACAATATAAGCACCTAGAGCCAGTCCTTCCATAGACGTAGAGCAGGCACCGAATAAACCAAAATACGGAGATCCAATTGTTCGACTGGCAAAACTTGTCGGAGTTATCTGGTTGATCAGATCCCCAGCTAGGATAAATTGAACTTGATCTTTTTGGATGCCCCCTTTTTCCATGGCTTTTTGACAGGCTTCTTCAAAAAGGACTTTATGTGCCTTTTCATAGGAATCCTGTCCAAGCCATAAATCAGCATGAAGGAGATCGAAATCTTCTGCGATCGCTCCGTTTGCTTCAAATGGTCCTCCAACTGTTCCAGTAGAAAGTATCACAGGTTTGTGTTCAAAGATCCATGTACGATGACCTGCAAGCATTATAAACCACCCCACTGGATTAAAATGGTCTTGATGAGGGCAATGACAAAAGCAGAAAAAACACCAAATAATATAACCGCCCCTGCTAATTTAAACATATTGCCGCCTACGCCCAGTACAAATCCTTCGGAACGATGCTCAATGGCAGGTGATATGACCGCATTGCCAAAACCAGTTACGGGTACAGCTGTTCCAGCCCCTCCAAATTGAGCCATTCGATCATATACACCAAAACCAGTAAGAAGCATCGCAATAAAAATTAACGTACCCACTGTCGGATTTCCGGCCGTTTGCTCAGTAAAATCGAAATAATAAATGTAAAAGTCTGAAATAAGCTGACCAATCAAACAAATAAGTCCACCGGTTAAAAAGGCCTTAATGCAATTTTTAACAACCGGTCTTTTGATCTCTCGTTGTTTTTGCAATTTTTGATATTCCTGTTGCACAGGAGTAAGTTGTTTCTTTTGATTGTTAGACATAACTCGATCCTTCCTCTTTAGGTTTGTTCCTTCATAAGACTTTTCAGTTTATTCAAATCATTTTTTAAGTTCTTCTTATTCATATTGTTTTTTTTCAGTCTTTGCTCGACCTTTTCAAGCTCCCAGAATATTTTTTTATCAGTCGAAACAAAAACTTTATAGTCCGGATATTTTTTTTCTAAGTCGGATTTTACTGACTTCTCGATACTCTTTAATCGAAATCGATCAAAATTCTCAACTTTAATCGCTGCCATAAGCTCTTTATCAGTATTCACAGCTTTTACGTCTGTAATATCTTCCTTGGCAATTATCTTTTCTTTCGCATGATTGGCAACGGATTGATCAATTGGCTTACTTGTATGTACTTGTGAAATACCAAAAGTACTATTACCTTGAATAAATTCATTTTGATTACCATTACATCCTGATGCGAAACCAATGACCATTATAATAAAAAGTAGGTTTTTCAATGTGGTTATTTTATCTTTCAAAAAAATCACCTCCATGTCTTTCCATTATTTGAACAGCTGAAAAAAGGTTGGTTAAGAGGTCAACCTTTTTTCGCCTTACTATTACTGTTGTTTGTATTGAGGTTCTTCTTGTTCGATTTGTTGAACACGTGGTTCAATGCTGTCTATAACGGATTGGGTTTGCTTAGCAGCATCTTGGTAAAGCTGCTTCGCTTGTTCATTATCTGTACTAAGAGCAAATGTTTCAAAGCTAGCTTGAGCGCTTTTTAATCCCGCTAGAGCTGTCTTAACGTCATTAATAACTGTCATGACTTTCACCTCCTATATTTTTCTTTGAAACCTTTCTTAGAATGTTTCAAGATAGAAATGTTTATTCATACAAAGTTTTTAAAATTTAAATTATACTTCTTATCTTTTAGGAAAAAATACTCTTGGCAGGAAAAAATTAAGGAAGGGAGAATAGGGTTAATTGGACAGTTGAACTTTTATAAAAGCTGATGAAAGTACAATTGTTTTACCATTCGAGGGGAATTTTCTTTTCGAGAAGTAAGACTGGTATGCTTTTTTATTTAGAAATGAGTATTGATGCAGTTTGTATTTTTCATTAAATAATAAAAAAGAGGTAGACGGAGTATGTATAAGGACTATCTTGAAACAATTTCAGGACCAAAACCACGAGCAAGGTCTAAGCAATTTAATAGAAATATAAATCAGTATTTTTCCCATCCTATCATACATAAGGAAATTAATGGTAATAAAATATATGTTGCCTTGGATCTAGACAGAATCTGGAATAGGATCAATTAATATTTAGTTAAGCGACAAATACTCCCCATCTGCGTATAGGTGGGGAGTATTTAATGCCTATAGTGAAACCAAAGGGATGATATGTCCAAAAGGTGGCTGGTTCTTTAACACTAGTCTAAAATACCTGCATATTTTTGACCACTATGTGGCAATCTACCCAAGTGATTACAACATTGTTAACAAGGAGGAAACATCATGCAACAACCGCAGACGGGTATGGTTAATCAACAAGCACAAGCTTTCATGACGCAGCCGCCTGAAATAATGTCAACAAAGGATCATCTCTATTTAAACGATATGTTAAGCTGGAATCTACTTGCGATGAAGAAAATGCATTTTTTCGCTCAACAATGTCAAAATCCAGAAGTAAGAGCAGCACTTGAACAAGCTGGACAAATGCACGACCGACACTATCAACAGCTGCTTCAACAGATGCAACAGTATGTAACTCAACCTTCACAAAATATGAATCAATAAGGAGGATACGATAGTGGAAAATAATACTCCAAACAAAATTAAGAATCCTGAAACACCAGTTCCCAAGACGCCGCAAATGAACGATAGAGATTTTCTAAACGATGCCTTAACTACGGAAAAATATATATCTTCCTCATATTCGACTGCATTAAAAGAAGCAAGCCATGGGTCGTTGTATCGTACAATTGCGTCTATTTCCCAAGAAACAGAAGACTGTCACCGCAATCTATATAACTTAATGTTTAAAAACGGATGGTATGCTTTGGAAAAAGAAACTCCACAAACTATTCAACAATCGGTTCAACAATTTTCTAACTACATGCAAAGTCAAGATCCTTATAGAGGCAATTTAATACAATAAAGAACACTTGTTAAAGGAAAGTAAACTCAGGGTAAAACAACAATAATTATGCAAGACAAAAGGTTGGTTGGATGTTAACCAACCTTTCTCTTCTTTAGAACCTTCCTACAAACGTGTTCAAAGTATTAAATTGCTCAAATCCTGCCATATAAATACTAAAATAAGGTTGTGTTAAAAATGAATCAAGAAACTAAAATTGCAAATGAGCTTCAGAAAATGTTGACTGAAAATCAAATCCCTGTTTCCGTCCAGGAAGATATTAATGTGCTCTCTGAAAAATTAGCTAATGGAGAACTTACACTTGGTGAATTAGAAAATAAAGATCAGTTTGTAGTAGAGGTTATTCAAAAAGCAAAAAATAGAATCGGATAAAATAGGGAAACTTTGTAATATTATCATACATAATTGCCTCATTTTTAATTTTATTACTGTATTTCATCAAATTTCTTTTTTAGACTATCTGAATAAAAAAAGAATAAACGTAAAAAATAATTTAGAAATTACAACAATCGAAAGGGTGGTAAAGATGAATCATAAGTGGATGAAACTTTTATCAACAGTTTTTCTTTCAATGTTCTTGTTATTAGGGTGTAATAATGGAGATGACGATAATAATCCACCACCTGAGGATGTAACTCCTGGGACAGAGGAACCAATTGAAGATCCTGAAGACGCAACAGATCCAGATACTATTGATGAAAATAATGTCACCCCTGATACAGAAGAATCAATTGAAGATGCTGAAGACGCAACAGATCCAGATAATATTGATGAAAATAATGACAACACTGATACAGAAGAACCAATTGAAGATCCTAAAGATGTAAATGACGCAGATAATAAAGATGAATAAGTTTATAGGGTATAGGGACTGTCTGAAAAGTAGATATTCAATAAAACAAAGGTAAAAAGCAGGTGTGCTGGGAGACTCCTGCGGGAATAGTGAGCCAGGCAAGACCCCGCAAAGCGCGAGGAACGTGCTTGAGGAGGCTTGCGGATCGCCCGCGGAAAGCGACCAGAACACCTGCTTTTTTGCCATATTTTAAATCTGAAATATGACTTTTTGGACAGCCCCTCTTTATGGTGCGCCCGGCATGGGCTATAACTTGGTGGTGAAAGTCCACTACAGGCTTGGCAGTAGGAACTGTTAGCTAAAGGCAAGGGTGTCCATCGTGAGGTGGAATCTGAAGGAAGCCGGAGGCAAAATCCCGAACTGACGAACAGAAACTGTATAAAAGGCTGAATTGGAATGGATGAGTTTGCCAAACAAAACAAAGTCCGATACTGCACGAGTTCCATACAGTAAATACAGCAGTTACATGGGAGGAAGGTTGTAGTTCTTACCCGGGGAGGTCTTACAAGGGTTCCCGACAAGAGGGATGTAACATCCCACAGGAACAAACTTGTCAGCAATGGCAAGTTGAATTGTAAGAAGTCAGCAGAGGCCATAGTAGTTCCTTCGGAACGAAGGGCCGAACAATAGTAATCTTGGAGGAATACGGAGGTGAAGACAGTGCAAAGACCACAGAAAACATCGAAAGATGGCTATATGCAAAGGGATAAGTTGGAAACTGAAGAGTATGCAAAAGCGTGCAGTACTGTCATCAAAGAAGTAGGAAGACAAGATGGTATCGATTTAATTGATAAAGTGATTGATGATAACAACCTTCTTATGGCATGGCTGGATGCTCCGGTTAATAAATATTTCGCTCCTTTGGTATTCACGATATAAGCACCTAGGGCCAATCCTTCCATAGACGTAGAGCAGGCACCGAATAAACTAAAATACGGGGCTCCAATTGTTCGACTAGCGAAACTTGTTGGGGTGATCTGATTGATTAGGTCCCCAGCTAGGATAAATTGAACTTGATCCTTTTGGATGCCCCCTTTTTCCATGGCTTTTTGACAGGCCTCTTCAAAAAGGATTTTATGTGCTTTCTCATAGGAATCCTGTCCAAGCCATAAATCAGCATGAAGGAGATCGAAATCTTCTGCGATTGCTCCGTTTGCTTCAAATGGTCCACTAACTGTTCCAGTAGAAAGTATGACGGGTTTTTGTTCGAAGATCCATGTACGATGACCTGCGAGTATCATAAACCACCCCACCTAATTAGAATTGTCTTTACTAATGCAATAACAAACGCAGAAAAAACACCAAATAATATAACAGACCCAGCTAATTTAAACATATTACCTCCGACTCCTAATACAAACCCTTCGGTTCGATGTTCAATAGCAGCTGAAATGACAGCATTGCCAAAACCGGTAACTGGAACTGCTGAACCAGCTCCTCCAAATTGAGCAATTCGGTCATAAACCCCCAAACCGGTAAGAAGCATAGCAATAAAAATTAATGTACCCACAGTTGGATTTCCAGCCGTTTGGTCTGTAAAATCAAAATAATAAATAAAGAAGTCTTGAATAACCTGGCCAATAAGACAAATCAGACCACCTGTTATAAAGGCCTTTATACAATTTTTAAAAACGGGTCTGTCGATTTCTCGATTTTTTTGCAATTTTTGATATTCTTGTTGCACCGGGGTTAGTTGTTTCTTTTGATTATTTGACATAGCTTGCCCCTTTCTCTTTAAGTTTTCTCTTTCATTAGATTTTTAATTTTATTTAAATCTTTTTTTAAGCTCTTCTTATCTGTGTTGCCTTTTTGAAGTTTCTGTTCTAATTGTTCCAATTCCCACATCATTTTTTTATCTGACGAAACAATTATTTCATGGTTTGGGTTCATTTTTTCCAAGTCGGATTTTATTGACTTCTCAATTTTCTTTAATCGAAAGCGATCAAAATTATCAACTTTTATTGCTGCAAAAAGCTCTTTTTCTGTATTCACAGCCTTTACATCTGAAATTTCTTCTTTGGCAATCATTTTTTCTTTAGCCCTATTGGCAACTGATTGATCGATGGGTTTAGTCGTATGTACCAGTGAAACACCTAAATCATTGTTATCCTCATCTAACTGATTTTGGTTATCGTTACATCCTGTTCCAAACCCGATCACGGCTAAAATGGAAAGAAAAATTTTTATTTTGGTTATTTTGTCTTTCATGAAACCATCTCCGTTTTTCCCATTATTTAAAGGAATTAAAAAAGGTTGGCCTCCCAACCAACCTTTTTTATCTTACTCATTATTGTTGTTTGTATTGAGGTTCTTCTTGTTCAATTTGTTGAACGCGTGGTTCAATGCTGTTAATAACAGATTGGGTTTGTTTAGCAGCATCTTGGTAAAGTTGCTTTGCCTGTTGATTATCTGTACCAAGAGCAAATGTTTCGAAACTTGCTTGTGCACTTTTTAAGCCTGCTAGAGCTGTCTTAACATCATTTATTACTGTCATGATGAATCCTCCTTGAATTTTTTTTGACCTTTTTAGATTACCTGAATCAGAATTTTCTTCTTTGGCAAATTCTTTTCGGGAATATAGACCTAAAATTACTTTTGGCGAATAGCACGATTTTTTCTGTAGTAACCTCGTTTCCAGATCCCCATCAGTTCTTCTATTTGGTGACAATTATAGGATTGCGATGAATCATCTTTTTGGATAATGTGTCTCATCTCAAATTTTTTTCACCGTTCCCTTTAGTGAACATCATTAAACATAGATGTTGCCTCTGCTTTGCTTTAATTTGGTTAGTAATCCATTTGATTTGCCATGCCATTCCTCCCGTTTATGATTTAGTACAAAAGTATTATTCTTCGAATAAAATGTTTTATTATCAATTCTAAAAAATTTTCCTATCCCCGGTATCAACCTCAGTATTTATTTATAATTCATTATAGGTATACAACGTTTTAATTTCCTTCTGCCTTCATAGTTCTTTTTTTACCGTGTATCTCTTTCATTTTAAATTAGGGATATTAACCCAAGAATAAAAATAGGTAAATGCATATTCTGGATTAAAAATGAAATGAAGGTGCTTTTCATGAATCCAGAACCGCAATATGATTACAATTTATCTCAGGAAAATAATCAGGTTGAAAATTTAGACCAAAGGATTTGTGGTATAAGGCCATTTTTCTTTAGGCCCTTTTTTAGGCCATTCCCCTTTAGACCCTTCTTTTGGGGACCTTATTAGGCTAACCCATTTCTAAGCGGATTATTAGGCGGTTTATTAGGTGGACTAATAGTGTTGTTAAGCCCTTAGATTTAAATGATCTAAGGGTTTTTCGTAGCCATTAATAGGGATACATCAAATTTTTACGGCTACTCCGACTTAAAAAAAATTACCTAACTTCTCACATTTAATGGAGGAAAGTGGTTCCATCTAAAGTATATTCCTCAAATGATTGGGAAATTTAGTAAAGAATGTGAGCGCTGCCCGCGAGCATTGCAATTATTTATGAAAGAGAGGAAATTTATTGTTACAACTGAAGGAGTTATATTCAGATCTTCAAAACCAAACTGAAAAAACAATAAAGGAAATTGAAAATTCTGATCACCCGATTGCGATTTTGCTTCAAACTATTTGAGAGAGCAACTGGAAATGATTAAAAAAATAATGCAAGAGCTTTCAAATGATGGGGCCGAACTAAAGAACATGTCAGAATTTCTGTCTATTATTTATCATGATAATGAAATAGCCCACCCTACATTTCGAGCATGGAAAAGAGCAGTTGAATGGATGAATCTTCCGTACCTGGAATCAGCAAGAAATTTGGAGCCGTTATTCCAGGAGATAAAGACCAACCTTGAACACTCAGCTGCTGAATTGGAAAGGATTTATGGGGCTAAGCAAACAAAATATATCATTCCATCTTTTTACATATCTGCCCTTCGCTAACAGCATAATCTTTTTTCTCAAAACTACTATCCAAGGAGGAAGTTCAATGTCCTGGGAAACGGAAAGAACCGATATAAATATGTACAGCCAGGGAGATATTGATAAGTGGGTGTACAGTACCTGTAATATATGCTCAATCGGCTGCGGCTGCTATATAGCCGTGAAAGATGAGAAGATAGTCGGAATCTAGGGAAACAGTGCCCACCCCATTAACAGAGGCAGACTTGGCCCCAAAGGGGAAAATCAGTGGTATGCCAATAACAGCCCTGATCGCCTGTTAACTCCCATGATCCGTGATTCTTCCGGAAAGTTGGTTCCTGCAACATGGGATGAGGCGATGAATTTAATGGTAAAAAAAGCGACCGATTCTCTAAAACAGAGAGGGTCAAATAGCGATTCAACCGGACAAGGTCTCTTAGAGGATTACTATACAATCGCAAAGTTCCGCAGGGCCGGCTTGCAAACTCATTTACTAGATGCCAATACTCGGCTTTGTACAGCTACCACCGAATTCTGCTTACTACAATCGTTTTGCTAGAATTGGCAATGTGGTACAAAAAGGACTAGTATTTGTTCCCTTTCATTTTGGCAGTTGGGAAAGACGGGAAGCCGCAAATGAGTTAACAGCGGATTTTACCGATCCACTATCCAAACAGCCAACATTTAAGCAATCAGCATGTAAAATCGAAAAGTTGCGTACCCAGCATACCGTAACTGAAGAAGATACTTTACAATCGCTGGCTAATCAATATGGCATATCCGTTGAACATCTACAGAAAGCCAACGCATTCATTTCACCCTACGATATTCAAATTGGAAAGATCCTTGAGATACCGGCATCAACCATTAATGTACCAATACCACCGTATTTACCAGAGTTAAAGAATGGCTCGTTTTAAACATAATTGTTCAAATAGGGCCTCAGTTTTAGATTACCTTAGGGCTTTTTTGAAAGTGTTTTATAGTAGAAAACCTTCTTCAGATGTTGATGGCTATAGCAACGGAAAAAGGAGACGGGCACCCCGCTGCATTAAACGCTGTGAAGGATAGCGCTGCTTTAAATCCTCCATTTTCAAAGGGACAGAATCATTTAAATCCTGTTCAAATTGCTGTGTAAGTTCTTTTGCCACGTCTTTACTGTAAAAAAATTCACTCACTTCGTAATTTAAGCGAAAACTTCTCATATCGTAGTTTGCTGCTCCTACTTCCGCAATTTCCCCATCGATAACCATTGTCTTCGCGTGGAGCATTCCTTTGTTATATAAGTAGATATGAACCCCCGCTTCCAACAACTCCCCATAATAAGTAAAGCTTGCACGGTCTACGATTTTTTGATCGACTTCCCGGGGAACCAGCAATCTTACACGTACTTCACGTGCCACTGCCGTCTTTAGTCCCATAATGATATCTTGATCTGGCACAAAGTAGGGTGTAGTGATATCAATGGTTTTTGTGGCTTGTGTTATTCCAATAAAGTAGGCTTCCCTAATAAAAGGCGTAGGAATCCTAGGATTACCTTCAACTGTTTGTACATAGGCTTGGTTCATTTTCTCACTGCCCGGATCTTTATGCGCGTGTGCTTCTTGAATAGTTGCCAACTCGTTGCTCCATTCTGCCATCATGGTAAATGGTTTTGGTAAGCTGGTTGTAGCAGGGATTTGGGAACCATTTTTTCCTGGCTTTGTTTTGATTCTGAATACTGACTTTATTTGTTCTGGCGAAGCGATATTCCAATGGTGTTCGAAGATATTTTTCAAATCAGATGATGCTTCACCAGCTATTCTTACATGAGTATCACGCCAGAACCCTGCATTTGGCTTTAATCCCGCATATTCATCCCCAATATTAATCCCGCCGGTAAAAGCTTCCCTACCGTCGATTAGGGCGATCTTGCAATGATCTCGATTATTCAGGGCTGAAAATATCCAAGGGGGACGTAAAGGAAAAATGGTCCTGAACTCGATCCCCGCATCCATCATCCGGGAAATCTCAGTTCTGGATAATTTCCGGCTCCCCCAACCGTCCCTAATAAAGCGGATGTGCACACCGTCCATTGATCGTTCGATCAGCAGGTCCGTCATACGCCTTCCAATTTGGTCGGCTTTATATATGTAATATTCCAGGTCAATCGTTTTTTTGGCGTTCTTTATAGATTCCATAAATCTTTCATACGTTTTCATTCCATTTATTAGCACTTGTATTTGACCAGACCTTAATCCTCCCACGCTCATGTGGTTCAATGCTTGTGCGATTACTTTTGCTGAGTGGCTATACGAATCAGGCAATTTTTCTGATTTGTTAGAAGTAGAGGCCGGCTTTTGACCACCATTCATACGTATGGGATTAGATGTAATCAGATAGAGCCCAAAACCAATCACAGGGAATATTAAACTAATGGCTATCCAATTTAACGCCACTGCTGGTCGCCGAACCTCACGAATAGCCATAATGATCATAAAACCAGTATTTAATAAGTATAGTCCAAAAATCCATACCAATAGAAAAGCCCCTTCCTTTTTTCTCTTTTAAAATGTACAAATGCTAACCCGTTTATAAGTAGGGGCTGCTGAACGAATCACATGCAGAAAGTCATTTGAGAAATCAACCGTTGA
>NZ_JAJCHL010000081.1:0-14104 GCF_020554505.1 Caldibacillus sp. 210928-DFI.2.18 | reverse complement strand
TTAGTTTCAATAGGTTCTTAGCCACTTTTTTATCGTTTTACTGTCAAAGTCGGGAGCAAAACTCCAAGAAAAAGGTGTCAACAGTTATACTACCCCATATTATATCCTTGAAGTTTGCAACCCTGTAGAGGCTGCTCATGTTCTTGGTCACAATCAACTAGTCGGTTATTTTTTGCCATGTAAAATCGTCGTTTATGAAAGTAATGGGAATGTCAAAATTGGGCTTCCAAAACCTACGGCGATGATTGGACTACTAGACGAACCTAAATTAATATCAATTGCCGAAGATATAGAAAAAATACTTATTGCGGTGTTAGAAAAAAGTAAATAAATTTAACTATTAGCCAGAAGTCTCCCTTCTCAAAACGCAATACCGTTATAGCTGGGAGACTTATAGCTAATGTGTTAAAAATATAGTTCATAAGTATTTTGCGATTCCATTAATATGTTTTATCCCATATCCTGTTTAAGTCTAATGGAACATACACTTTATCCCCGTGGATTTCTTTATGAACTATAGGGTTTTTAAAACGTTCGACCAAACTATCTTTTAATTCTCTACGGGCTACCCTCACTCTTTTTCCTAACAAATATTCAACATCACTAAAATTCATTCTCATCCCTCGTTTATCATTTTTTTATCGAAATAATGAAATTTGACATTTACATTTTTAGAATGCCCAAATGTTTTTGGTACAGCAAAAGTTTCCAAAAAATTTTCTTGATTAGTACACCAAGTTTATTTTCCTAAAAATTGTAACGAAAAACAGTCAATTTTGTTTTCAGATAATATTAATACGGTCACTAGATTATACATTTAGCAAGTTTATAACTAATCAAACTTAGACAGGGAATTCCAGAAATTGTTTTAATATATAGATACAGAGGCAAGACTTAATATAAAATTACCATCACTTATGTAGAAAGAAATGTTCAATTTGAGAAAAAAACAAAATAATGAATACAAATCACCTGTTGCTGCATTTTTATGGTCAGTAACGATGGTTGGGTTTGGGCAGCTTTATAACGGACAATATACATTTGGATTTATGCTTTTGGCAAGTGAATTCACGATAAATACATTATCAAATTTAAATCCATCTATTCATCACTCTTTTCATGGTGACTTTATAAAAGCACATGATGTCGTTAATTATCATTGGGGGCTATTTTACCCCTCTCTATATGGCTTTTCCATTTGGCAAGCATATAACAGAGCAATAGTAATGAATTATCAGAAAGAGGGAAAAGAACCTCCTGAAAAGGTTTATCTGACGGGCTTTTGTATCGGGTTAGTTGTTGGAATGAATTTAGGAGTTTACTGGCATCATTATTTTCTTGATCATATATTACTTTTCAAGGTGTTATCCAGTCCTGTATTTAATGGAATATTTTTGGGAATAATTGTTGGATTTGCAGGTCATTTGCTAGAAAAATTGCAAAGCAAACTAAAGGTTGATGAGCATGGTAGAAAAGGTTGAAGAAAGGGGAAAATTAGAAAACTTAATAAACCAATTCCAACACCTTCATGCGGAATACACTAAAATATGGCTTGATGATGTGTTTTTACATTTGGATTGGTGGATATCATTAATTATATCAGTAGGTACTTGGATATTTTGGTTTTTTTATCGAAAAAAAGAAAGTACCCACCGTCTTTTATATGCAGGTGCTTTTGCTATGCTGATTTCTGTAATCCTTGTTATATAGGATCTGCTCTTGGATTATGGTATTATACCGGTAAACTTACCCCGTCTATTCCTGCGTGGTTTCCATACAATCTGTGTTTATTACCTGTCAGTGTTATGTTTTTAATTCAGGCAAAGCCACATATAGCTTCATGGAAAAAAGGGGTGTTTTATGGCTTACTAACTGCATTTGTAGGCGAGCCTTTTTTTGTATGGACTGGTTACTATGTTATGACAGGATGGGAATATATCTACTCTGTTCCTATTTATGCTATTATTTTTATATTTTGTGATTGGTTAACCAAAAGGGATTCATTTGAAAGGGTTTATAAATAGTCCCTATTAAGATAACCCAATAAATTTTCATATTCAAAGTGGCAAATCTGTGCATTTTTTATCAATGGGACGGATTTTATTATATACCTACAATATAAGTTAATTTTTTATTGTCTTCACAAATTTCACTATAGTATATACATTACTATATTTAATTATTTCAAAAATAGGCAAATACCATCGTTTCCTGTTATTTGTCCTAAACATAAGATACATCGAGTTTTCCCAAAACGAATGAAACAAGGAGGATCATCAATGTATAACATGAATACGATGGATATTTCTTTACCCGGAACGATGGCAACTGTAGGTACGAATATGAGTCATTCTATGGCAACGATGCACCCCACAAATTTGATTAATATAATTCAACATTGTGCTACAACTTGCGATCATATGATAACTCACTTAACTAACCATGAGGAAATGAATAATCGGAGACTTCAACTACAATTATTACGTGATTGCGCGGATATTTGTCATGTAACAGCTAGTTTTATTGCAAGAAATAGTCATTTGAATAAAATGATGGCACAGATTTGCGCACAAATTTGTGAAGCATGTGGAAATGAGTGTTCTAAGTTTAATGACCGTCATTCACAACATTGCGCACAGGTCTGTTATCATTGCGCACAAGAGTGTCGTTCTTTTGCAAGAGCTGCATAAATTTTCAATAAGTAATTCTTTCATATTCTTATGGTATATAATGAAAAGTGCTGTCTACAATGTTAATTATTCAAACTTTGTTGACAGCACTTAATAAAAACAAAATTTGGTACAAACATGCCTTATTGCTTTTATCTTCAAGTAAAGATACGCGTTAGAAAGTAACTTTTTGTCATTTTACTTAAATTAAAATATTTGTTCAAAATCCAATTAACCAACTCCTTATATAAGCAAGAAAACTCTACATATTTATGGGATGTTCCATTTTCCCATCTAATTCATCAAATATGAAATTTTATTAAATGTTCTTTTCTTTTTTAAAAAGATGCACAAATAATGCATACTTTAGAAGTAAAATTAACCTATTAGGTTATCCAAATTTTCAAGGAGTGTTATAGTTTTGAAGAAAAATAAATTAATATGGAGTTTTATAGGATTCGCCGCAGTTATAGGCATCATATTTTCTGCTATGGCGTTTAGCCAAACAGATAAAGAACAAATGAAAATGGAGGATTTAGAAAAACAGTTAGTTTTAGGAGAAGGAAATCTACCACAAGAGATTACTCAGGATAATACTAAGATTTTTGCAAAAAATGGAATAAACGATGTATTTGCAATTCAAATGGTCGAAGGAGTAATAAATGAGCCGTTAAAAGGCACTGTATTAACAGATGAAGTATGCGAGCCAGATATTTATGGTTATTACCACTGTTGGAATAATATAGAGTTGTCCAATGGAGAAACTATTCGAGGATTAACAATACACGACATGAATGGTGGTGTACCTTGTTTAAGTCCTGATAGTGAAGTGGTCGTAACACCGTATAAAGATGGTTATTTCTTACTGAAACGATAAAATGGATGCTAAAAAAGCTGACAAATTTCGTCAGCTTTTTTCAGCGCTTATTTTGATAAACATAGTTTGTTCCTCTATTCTAATGACAACCTCCTCTGTGATTTCCGTGATTATGTCCATTATTATTTTCATGATTATGTGCTTTATTTTTATGATGATCATGTCCGTGTCCAAATATCATCGAAAGCGGACATATTAAAGCAATTAAAAGGATCAACCATTGTAACCACTCCATACCATTCACTCCTATCCAGATAATGTTCTACACTTTTAAGATATTAATAAACTATGGATTTTTTATGGAGAAAGTATGATGATAAAATGGATTTTCTTTATAAAATAAAGAAGTAACCTCTGATTTAAAATATAATTATGATCCACTTAGTAAATGTGACATAGTTTGTAAGGTACTAGAAAAAATTTTATTGGTGGACAAAAAAATGAACCAAAAACTTTAAATGTAGTAGTTTATGGTTCATTATATTTTATCGTTTTTAAGTGTAAAAATATAAATCTATCAGAAATTAATGTACCTACGTGGATCCACAGCATTTGATTTAGAAATATTCCATTCTCCTTCGTGAATTTCAAAATGAAGGTGGGTCCCGCTTGAATTTCCTGTGTTACCCATTCCACCAATATATTGCCCTTGTTGAACAACCTGTCCTTTACTCACAGCACGTGATGATAGATGTGCATAAACGGTCTGATAAGTTTTTCCGTTAACACTATGGGTTATAAATATAACATTTCCATATGAATTAGAATAATACGATCTTGAGACAACACCAGATGCTGCAGCGTATATAGGAGTCCCTTCTCCAGCAGCTACATCTATTCCGTCATGCATACTCCCCCACCGTGGTCCAAATTCGCTCGTAACTACCCCCGCTGATGGGTTGATAAAGTCTCCTGATGATGAAACATTTGTAGAAGATTTACCAGAAGACTCTTTTGAATTTGTTACAGTATCATTCGAATTTTCCTTTCCTTTTGCCTTTTCAATAGCAACTTTTTGTTCAGCTAGTAATTGTTGCTGCTCCTCTAAATCCATCACATATTCTTCTTGTTCATCTGCTTCAATCTCAAGCTGATCCAAAATTTTATTTTTCTGTTCTTTTTTATATTCAAGATTTTTCTTTTTTTGTTCTAATACCGATTGAAGTGATACTAGCTCTTGGCGTTCTTTCTCAACTTGTTTGTTCTTATTTTCCAAACTCTCATAATCTTCCATTTTCTCATCAAGGATATTTTTATCTGCTTGGATAATAGTAGTTACCAAATTTGCTCTACTAATAAAATCGTTAAAACTTTGAGAACCAAGTAAAACTTCTAGATAACCGATTTTCCCACCGTTTGCTTGAATAGCATGAATCCGTTTTTTTAGAATTTCATCCCGTTTTTCAATTCGTTTTTGAATTTCATCAATTTCAACTTTTAATTGGGCAATTTCTTTATCTTTTTCATTTATTGCTGTTTCATTATCTATAATTTGTTGAACTGTTTCTTGTATTTTTTTATTCATATTTTGCATTTCTACTTTTAATGCAGCTTGTTGATTTTTTATATCCTCCAGTTCTTCTGTTGCATCGTCAAATTCCGTATTAACTTCTGATAGTTTAGACGCGTAAATATTTGGACTCTGAAAAAATATTACCGTTAATATTAATAACACTGAAACTATTCCAATAATTCTTTTCATTATTTCTACTCCTTCTGCAAAAAATTGTTTGATCTACTAATCTATACTTCTGTTTTTTCCCCTTATAGTTCCACCAATATTCTTGTTGATAGAGAGATTATCACAAACAATTTTGCAGATTTTTATGATTTAAAGTGTATTTTTTTAAATGTTGATTACTGAACAAATACATATATTTTTCGATATTATTACATCAGATTGTTTTACTATAAAATTTCTCCATAATTCCACTGTAACCCATAATCCAGAACAAAGAGGGCTAATGGAAAGCTTTATATGTAATAATATATTTAATAAAAACAAAATTAAAAGGGAGGTGGATTAGATGACAGTTGTAGTGACCACCGAAAATGATTAAAAAAGCTGGATGAAGAAAAAAGGGAGAGTCTTTACAATTTCGCAAATAGATATAAAATCTTACTGTATTGGGTATATAGATGTTGATGTAAGCTATAAAGCTCCTACAATCAGCAATTGTGATTATATTGAATAGGCGGTTTCAATCTATAGCCAAAAAAGGGCGAATTTTAAAAACAATACGGTATCAATCGGGCTGACTGACATTGGTCCATTTAATCAAATTTATATAGATGGGTTTGAAAGAGGTCCCATATAATATCTTCCATTTTTTCGTAAAGCGGATACAATTAATGATTTATTGAGAAAGTAAAAAAATCGGGCAAACTTCCGCCCGATACTTTTCTATTGCCCTGTATTTAGATAGTCCACCAATTTATTTGAACTAATTGCAAAACATCCTAATATTTTGTTTAACCGAACAACTCTATGATATTTTTGTAATCGGAAGCATGATTTTTTTAATATATAATCCTAGTTTAGTATTATTTCACTACTATTGAACCAGACGATAAAATTTTCCCACTATTTATTATTAACTTAATAAATGTTCTTTACCTAACCGTTTTAAAAATTTATAGAAAGGCTCTCGTTTTTTACCATTTTCAGTATATGTAGCAATGACTTTTTCAACTGTATCGTATAATTCTTCTGGTGTTAAATTTTCTCTCAATAAAGTACCAACCTCAGCATCCCTTCCTTTCGCCTTTCCACCAACATAAAGATTATAATGATCTTTATACTTCATAACACCTATGTCACTCAGCATTGGTTCACCACAACCAATTGGACAGCCTGTATAAGCAACTTTCAGGGTAAATGGAACAGGTTTTCCTGCAATACGGCGATTTAACTCTTTTGCCAC
This sequence comes from Caldibacillus sp. 210928-DFI.2.18, assembly GCF_020554505.1. Classification (NCBI taxonomy): domain Bacteria; kingdom Bacillati; phylum Bacillota; class Bacilli; order Caryophanales; family Bacillaceae; genus Caldibacillus; species Caldibacillus sp. 210928-DFI.2.18. The sequence goes on along the minus strand of NZ_JAJCHL010000081.1, from coordinate 7,634 downwards.
TGGCATTCCTTCCCTTTCTTCCCCTTTACAAAAATTGCAGGTTCTCAAACTTTTTACGTAATCTTCAACTGGGTAGCATTTTAAACCAACACTTTCAAATTCCTTAATCACTTCATCTTTTTTATCTTCTTGAATCTCTATATAGAGTTGTTGAAAGGTGGTTAACTCAATTTCTCCTTCCATATCTATGTGTTTTGAAATGGTCATAAGTTGTTTTAAATTGAGTTTTGCACCAAACCCTATCCCCCCATTTACAGCGAGTTTAACTTTATTTTCCATGTTATTTCTCCCCTTTTCTCACATTCATTTCAATAAAATAAAATATACCTTCAAAAAAAATGTTCTCCTACAAAGATTACCACACCCACTAATATATGTAATGAAATCCAATATCTTTACCATTCTCCTGCTATTATATATTACATTTCAAGTTTGGTGTTTATAGGGAGCTTGGCTCTTATTTTTTAAGAAGACTAGAATAACAGATTATCTAGTCCAGAACTAGAAAAAACCTCTATATTACCAAATTATTAAATAAATTCTACAAATATAAATAGTAAATAAGGTGACTATAAAATATAAAATATAAAATTCAAATTAGTTATTGATATAAGAAACATGCACTATATCGTTATAATGGTTAGGATTTAATACCCTTAATATTCCCGTACCTTACCTTACCGAACCGTATCGTACCTTGCCCTACCAAAGCTTGCCATACCGGGCCGAACCGCACCATATTGACCTATATCATCAGCAATAAGGAGGTCACCCTTATTGTACGGATGTCTATTACATCCGTTTCAATTTTTTACATCTTCCCAAATTAATTCTCTCCAATTTGGTGGAATTATCTCTTTTTTCAAGGCTCTTTGAACCATCCCCCTATGTTTGGTATCCGCCCTTAACACATGGCATTTATAACATAAAGTTCTTAGATTAGATAACTTGTTATTTGCAAACACACCACTTCTTATATGATCAATATGACATTTTTTTAGACTTACTTCTTCTCTGCAACGAATACATTGACCTTTATCCCTATTCCAAATAATAGGTCTAATATTTTTATACCACGTTTCAGAAGGCATCCTTTTCTTAGGCATTTAATTTTTCCTCCCAAACATTAAAGTCCATTACTTCAAATCGACCATAACCAATTTTTCTACCATCCCCCAATCCTGCAAAAGCACCAGCATCAATGCAAATAGATTCCATTTGATTTCTGCTTATTAACGAATTGTCCCATATAATATTAAACTTAGTTTCCCATCCAACTGAAGTCGCTAAACGATATCTTATATTTTTTACACCCCTTCTTGAAACTGGTCTTACGTCTATATAGACCTCTTCAGTGCTATCTTTAGTTAATTCATTTTCATCATAGACAAATCTATTCAACAATACTTTGTCCGTTATTACTTGCAATGTGGCGGATACAACAGGTTCCATAGTTCCACGTCCATATGGTGTGTGCTTTGCTCCTGCTCTTATGCATGAAAAAATGTAATCAGAGGTTAGGTATAATTGTCCTTCTTTAGTTACTTTGTAACTTTTTCTCCACTCTTCTGGATTATTTCCTGCAACACCCTCCTTTTCCCTTTTGACTAGTGGAATAGAATCAATTGTAAAGTTATTGAATAGTAGTGGTCTATTACCTCTAATTTTCACTTCTGCATTAAAAAGTGTCATAATCTTCCCCTCCAAATGATACTTATAAGTACAGTTTCTTCCTTTTTTTATAATATATGCATCTTAATTTATGAGATTTACTTCTTTAAGCTAGAATTCAGAGGTGATAAGATGTCAGATTTTTTAAAGTTAGTTGGGGATAAAGTAAAGTTTCATAGAAAAGAGCAAGGTTTAACTCAGGAACAATTGGCCGATAAGTCTGATCTCCAATATTCCTATATAGGAGGGGTTGAACGGGGTGAAAGAAATATTTCTCTGCTGACGTTAGAAAAAATAATCAATTCGTTGGATATATCACCAGAGTCCTTTTTTAGTTTTAAAGAAATAGATACATTAGACAAAAATAATGTAAATCAAGTAATTTCAATTCACAAAAGTTTACTTCAAACTAGAAATATCGAAGAGATCAAATTAATACATAACATTACTAAAGATATACTTACCTTAATTGATTCACAAAAGTAATAAATTTTATTTTCATACATCAGCTGTATAATAATATTATTTACTATTAGAAAGTATAAAAAGAGGAAATGTCCTAGCATTTCCTCTTTTTTATATTTAATAAAACTAAGAATATATCGGTAAAAATAAATGTTGGTATTGGATTACCTTATTAACTAATACTGCAAATTTTGTTTGTTAAGGGTATTCAATTAAAGAAGTAGAAGATGTTTTTAATATTACCTGACGGTGAAGCTTCTTAAACTTTATTCTTTATATTCATTTAATATATACTTATGGGAAAAGGCGGTTTGAGAAAGAATGCAAAAGAAACTAAAGAGAAACCGAATTCGTTGTAAACATTGTGGAGACATTATAGAATCCAAAAGTACAAATGACTTTCAAAAATGTAAATGTGGGACTGTGGGTATCGATGGTGGATTAGATTATGCAAAACGTGTTTATGGTTCAAATCCACCAGAACTACATTACGAGGAATTATCTGAATATGAATGAATTAAAAAGATATGTATTAAGTCGGTATGTCCACTGAATAGGAGAAGGAAGACTCAAGATTTTTATTAAAACTAAACAGTCCTTTCACACAAGAGCTATGTAAGCTCTATCATACAATATTATATTGAGTTCCTTCCCTTTTCTACAGTCTCATTTTTTTGCTATAGCATCCAGTAGTTTTAGTACATTTAATCACAAACTAACTACTTAAAGTATCATTTGTTGAAAAGATATAGTTGATAAAACTCAGGGACTCCTAAAGCAAGAAAAATGGACTGCTGAAGCAGTCCATCTTTACCCGAATCTTGCACCCTATAGTGGAAAAACTTAGGAAGTATTGTCTTCATAATCGTCCTTTTATTATCAGCCTTTTTAATTATATTATTTTCCATTATTAAAACTTTGATAATTCTTATTCCCACCGGAAAGGTTAAATACTTCTTTAAAGCCCAAGTTTCTTAATACATTCTGGGCTGCATTGCCAGTAACACCCGAATTACAGTATGTGACTGTAGGTAGATTAGGATCTAAATTTTGAGCCTCTGAACGTAATTTTGCTAGTGGAATATTAATTGCTCCATCTACATTAGATACTTCATACTGCTTCGTTGCACGGGTATCAATGATTTGGAATTTCTCCCCACTTTCAATTCTATCTGTTAATTCTTGTGGGGTAATCAGTCTATTCTTCTTATCAATTGCGTTTTGTAAAGCCATCCCTGTATACATAACAGGATCCTTTGTCGTACTAAATGGTGGTGCGTACGCTAAATCTAAATGAAATAAATCTCCTGCCCTTGCTTTAAATGAAATTGCTGTTACAAATACATCAATTCGCTTATCGACACCTTCTTCACCAATAATTTGCACACCTAGAATTTGGCTCGTCTTTCTATCTGCAATGGCTTTAATTACTAACTCTTTTCCTCCAAGATAATCAGCTCTGGCAGGTTTAATATTATGAAGAACTTCAATATCGAAGCCTTCAGCTAATGCCTCTTTTTCGCTTAGGCCAGTATATCCTACAGTTAAATCAAACACCCTTAGAATCCCAGTACCTAAAATTCCTTTATGTTCTAAGTCGCCACCTGTAATGACATCACCAGCGATACGCCCCATCTTATTTGCCGTGGAACCTAATGGACGATAAATCGGTTTTCCGGTTATTAAAGAAAAGCTTTCTGCCACATCACCAACAGCATAAACATCTGGGAGATTGGTTTGCATTTTATTGTTTACTTTAATAGCTCCAGATGAGCCAATTTCAATTCCTATTTCTGTAGCTAATTTGGTGTTCGGTTTCACACCTGTCGCTAAAATTACTATCTCAGAATCAATCATTTTTCCACTTTTTGTTTCTACTGCTTTTTCTGTAATGACACTGGCTTCTTCATTCAATAACAATTTTACACCATTATTCCTTAGATGTTCTTCCACTCTGAATGCCATATCTTTATCTAGATGAGGCATAATTTGGTTGCTTCGCTGTACGATTGTAACATCTAAACCTTTATGGGTTAGTTGCTCTGCCATTTCAAGCCCAATGAATCCAGCACCTATAATGGTTACTTTTTTCGGATTGTTTAAATTCATAAACTCATTAATTGCAGCAGTGTTTTGAATGGTGCGTACATGGAAAACATGCTTCCTATCAACACCATCAATTTTTGGAGTAATTGGTGTTGCCCCAGTTGCAAATACTAACGTGTCGTAGTGATCTTCCTTTGTTTCATTTGTATCTAAATTTTTTACAATTACAGTTTTCTTTTCTGGATTGATTGACGTTACCTCATGACGTGTATGTATATCAACGTTGTAACGCACTTTAAACCATGCCGCACTCCTTGGTGTTAATGTCTCTAGCTCATCTACTTCTCCACCTAGAAAGTATGGTATCCCACATATAGAGTAAGAGATATCGTAGTCCGCATTATATAACGTTATTTCAGCATCCTCATCATTTCTACGTGCTTTTGCTGCAACTGATGTACCTGCTGCAACTGAACCAATAATAATTATTTTCATATTACGAATTCCTCCAAATGTTATCATGATGTTCAATAATAGTAACTATGAATCTCAATCAACACTTGGACCACAAACACCTGTTGAACACCACATTGCTGGATCAAAAATTTCTACTTTTTTCATCATTAACAACTCCTTTATTCGCTTATAGTAATATACTTATATAAAAATCAAGAAGGTAAGCCTCGTGTATAATCAATTTTTTCGTCCAAACCATCAGCCATTTGGCTTTGGCATGAATCTCCTGTACATAAAAAGTAAATTGCCTTTTTGGCTATATTTCATTCGCCTTTTTAAAATAGTACAAGTGTTAAATAAAGACCTACTAATGTTATAAATAGAATTGGTATAGTTAAAACGATCCCAGTCTTAAAATAGGTTCCCCATGAAATCTTAACCCCTTTTTGAGATAATACATGGAGCCATACTAAGGTTGCCAAGGAACCAATTGGTGTGATTTTTGGACCTAAATCTGACCCAACCACATTCGCATAAACAAGTGCTTCTCTTAATACACCAGATGTATTTGTTTCAGCAATAGCCAAAGCGTCAATCATTACCGTTGGCATATTATTCATAATAGACGATAGGAAAGCAGCAATAAACCCCATTACAACTGTAGCAACAAATAACCCTTGTTCAGCCACTGATTGAATAACACTAGCTAGTGCAGATGTGAGTCCGGCATTCCCTAATCCATAGACAACCACATACATCCCAATTGAGAAAAATACAATATTCCACGGAGCGCCTTTAATAACTTCTTTCGTATTAACAGCAGCACTACGTCTTCCCATGATTAAGAAGAATAAAGCGATGATCCCCGCAATAATGGATACTGGTACATTAATAAATTCACTAGTAAAGTAACCAATTACTAATACAGCAAGGACATACCATGATAAATGAAACATTTTCAAATCTTTTATTGCTTCTTTTGGTTCCTTTAATTTAGATAAATCGTACTTTTTCGGTATGCTTTTTCTAAAATATATTAATAACACAGAAATAGTTGCAATTAGTGAAAATAAGTTTGGAATTATCATTCGTGAAGCATATTCGACAAATCCAATATTAAAGAAGTCTGCGGAAACGATATTCACTAGGTTACTTACAACGAACGGCAGTGAAGTCGTATCTGCAATAAATCCACTTGCCATGATAAATGGAAAAATCATTTTTTCTTTGAAATTTAAATTACGAACCATCGCAAGTACAATTGGTGTAAGAATTAGCGCTGCACCATCATTAGCGAATAAAGCAGCAACAATCGCACCTAGAATACTAATATAGATAAACATTTTTATTCCATTTCCTTTTGCTACCCGTGCCATGTGCAATGCTGCCCATTCAAATAGTCCAATCTCATCTAATATTAATGAAATAAGGATAATCGCAACGAAAGACAACGTTGCATTCCATGTAATGCCAATTACTTCAAGAACATCACTAAAACCCACCACTCCTACTAATAAAGCAATAATGGCTCCGCCCATTGCAGACCAGCCAATATTTAATCCCTTTGGTTGCCAAATTACTAGGACTAGTGTTGCTGCAAAAATTAATATTGCAAGTATAAGCATTGTCGACAAAATAATACCTCCAATTAACAGTAAGAAATTTCTTTGATGTAAATCAAGTAATTTATCCCAATTATCCCTCTCCTATTAAACGAAGAGGGTAATCTTGTTGATAATTAATTTTTCTCCCCTACACAACAAATGTCACCTTCAACTTTTTTAATTTCGCTATCCTCTTTTGTATAAAAAAACTCCCATTCATTCCCATCTGGGTCTGTCACCCAAAATTTATCTTGAAGAGCATAACAACACGTTGTATTCATTTCCTCACGTGCAAAGAACCCCTCTTTTTCTAATCTTTCTTTATGAAAAATTACTTCTTCGGCATTCTGAACTTGGAACCCAAAATGGCTAACTTGATTACCTTTCACTTCATTCTTAACGTTTAATGTGAAATTCAATCTTACTTCTTCTAATAAGAATTTAGCATAATCATTTTTTGTTTTTACAGGCTTGATTCCAAACACCTTTTGATAAAAATCAATTGATTTTTCCAAATTGGTTACATTGATCCCCACGTGAACATATTTCATAGAAATTCCTCCCAAACTTCATTTCTTAAATCAAAAAAGTTTGATTTTAAGTTGAAAAAATTAGCTACAACTGTTATTTGCTGCTTTATTCCCAGTCTTTCTAAAAATACAACAAAGCTCCTCAGAGAGTAAGCTATTTACTTCATTCTCATTAATATCGTAATAACTCCAAGTTCCCTTTGTTTGTTTAACAATTAAATCTGCATCTAATAAAATTTTAAGATGGTAAGATAGTTTTGATTGTGATACACCAAAGGATTCCGTTAAATCACATACACAAGTTTGACCCCTTTGACAAAGCTCATACATGATTTCTAATCTCTTTTGATCAGCAAGGGCTTTAAATTTTTTTTCATATTGTAGAAATGTCGGTTTTAATGCTTCCAATTATATCCTCCTTTCATCAAATTTTTTTGATGTTTATATATTAATTTAATTTCCAATAAAATGCAACTCATTTAATCAAAAAAAATTGATTTATTAGTAACTCTAATTATTTAGAGTTTTCTCCTTAATCAATCCGTATAATGGCCCGATTGCTTAACAAAGATTGATTTTAACTATTTCACTAAACCGTTGTTCCCTTTTTCGCTAATTTATATATTAAGAATTCCAACTATAAAAAGTCACAGTTTTAAAAATGGTAGCTAAGCTAGCTACCATTTTTATTTGAACTAACCATAAAAACTGAGGTGTATATATATTTCTTCTTCAACACTTCTTCCCTTAAAGTTGAATAAGGAAAAGAAAATCCGAAATTACCAATAATAATCGAAATGAAAGTAATAATTAGGGGCTGCTGAACGAATCACATGCAGAAAGTCATTTGAGAAATCAACCG